>NZ_JAIGQA010000279.1:0-6498 GCF_019733245.1 Streptomyces sp. WAC04114 | reverse complement strand
GTACGCAACCGCCCCCACCACCAACACCCCCGCGCCCACGACCACCGACACCCCGGGCAGTGAGAACGCCAGCACCACACACCCGACCAGCCCCACCACCGGCACTACCCGCGCCGCTGGCGCCGAAGACAGCGTCCAGGCCGACGCGTTGGCCACGGCGTAGTACGCCAGCACACCGAAGGAGGAGAACCCGATCGCGCCCCGCACGTCCACCGTGGCGGCCAGGACCGCGACCACCGCACCCACGGCCAGCTCCGCCCGGTGCGGCACCTGGAACCGCGGATGCACGGCGGCCAGCGCCCCCGGCAGGTGCCGGTCCCGCGCCATGGCCAGCGTCGTCCGTGACACCCCGAGAATCAGCGCGAGCAGCGAACCCATAGCGGCTACGGCCGCGCCTACCCGCACCACCGGCACCAGCGAGGGCACCCCGGCCGCCCGCACCGCGTCGGCCAGCGGCGCCGTGGCGTTGCCGAGACCGCCCGGTCCGAGTACCGAAAGGACGGCCACCGCCACAGACGCGTACACCGCCAGTGTGATGCCCAGCGCCAGCGGGATCGCACGCGGAATGGTGCGCGCCGGATCCCGCACCTCCTCGCCAAGTGTCGCGATCCTTGCGTACCCGGCGAAGGCGAAGAACAGCAGGCCTGCCGCCTGCAGCACCCCGTCCGCCCCGCCCGAGACCCCGATGTCGAGCCGCCCGGCATCGGCCTCACCCGACACCAGACACGCGACCACCACGGAAGCGAGGAGAGCCAGGACCAGCGCCACGATCACCCGCGTCAGCCACGCGGACTTCTGGACACCGCCGTAGTTCACCGCGGTCAGCGCCACCACGGCCGCGACCGCCACCGCATGCGCCTGCTCCGGCCAGACATACGTGCCCACGGTGAGCGCCATAGCCGCACAGGAGGCCGTCTTCCCCACCACGAACGACCAGCCGGCGAGATACCCCCAGAACTCCCCGAGCCGCTCCCGCCCGTACACATAAGTGCCGCCCGAGGCCGGATACAGGGCGGCGAGATGAGCCGACGACATGGCGTTGCAGTATGCGACCACCGCGGCGACGGCCAGCCCGAGGAGCAGTCCGGAGCCGGCCGCGTGCGCGGCCGGCGCGAGAGCGGCGAAGATCCCGGCCCCCACCATCGACCCGAGTCCGATGACGACGGCGTCGCCCACGCCGAGGGTGCGGCGCAGTCCGGGTCCGGAGGCTGTCATGCGTCGCACCCTACTGATCAGTGCAACCGGCGGATGGGGCCACGGCGTCTTCTCCACCAAGACGGCGTGAAGATGCGGGGCAAAGAGGCCGCGCTCGGCCGCCCGACGTACGACGTACGGGCCCGGTCTGGCCGAAAGCAAGATCACATGGCCGGGACAGTGCGGGCACAGCGTGAGAGGGCAGGTTCACGGCATGACCATCATCAGCTGGATCATCCTGGGACTGTTGGCCGGAGCCATCGCGAAGTTCCTGCTGCCGGGCCGCGACCCGGGCGGCCTGATCGGCACGACCCTGATCGGCATCGCGGGCGCCTTCATCGGCGGTTGGATATCGGCTCGCTGGATGGACCACCCGATCACCAAGGGCTTCTACGACGGTGCGACCTGGGCAGCGGCGATCGGCGGATCGCTCATCCTGCTGATCGCGTACCGGCTCCTGTTCGGCAACTCCCGCGACTAAGGGCACCACAGACCGGCCGAGCCGCCGACCAGCCGAGCCACTGACGACAGCCGGCAGCAGAAAGCCAGCAGTCAGCAGCCGGCGGCCGGCAGTCGGCAGCGAGCAATTGAAAAGGGTGGACACCGCGGGCGCCCACCCTTCCCAGTATCCGTGCGGGCTGCGTAAGCCCGAGGGCCGGACCTACCGGTAGTTCACGAACTGCAGGGCGAAGTCGAAGTCCTTGCCCTTCAGCAGGGCAATGACGGCCTGCAGATCGTCACGGTTCTTGGAGCTGACGCGCAGCTCCTCGCCCTGCACCTGCGCCTTCACGCCCTTGGGGCCCTCGTCGCGGATGGTCTTCGCGACCTTCTTGGCGTTCTCCTGGGAGATGCCCTCCTTGATCGACGAGAAGATCTTGTACTCCTTGCCGGAGAGCTGGGGCTCGCCTGCCTCCAGAGCCTTCAGCGAGATGCCCCGCTTGATCAGCTTGGACTGGAAGACGTCGAGGATGGCCTTCACCCGGTCCTCGGAGTTCGCCTCCATGAGGATCTGCTCACCGGACCACGAGATCGAGGCACCCACGCCCTTGAAGTCGTAGCGCTGCGAGATCTCCTTGGCGGTCTGGTTGAGTGCGTTGTCGACCTCCTGCCGCTCGACCTTCGAGACGATGTCGAAACTGGAGTCGGCCATGTCCTGTGGCTCCTTGTATCGGGGTGCGTATCGTGCGTACCGGCGTATGGGGGCGGTCGCAGGGCCCGTTCAGTTCCCGGGCCGCATCCGGCAAGCCTAGTCACCCGTGGCCCTCCGAGCGCCGATCAATCGGGTGGCGGAGCACCCCTCCGCATCGGGTATTGTTTACGTCGTTGCCACGGAGCGCCGCGGAAAAGCGGCTCGACGGGCAGCAAACCCCGGCGGTGTGCCCGAGCGGCCAAAGGGAGCAGACTGTAAATCTGCCGGCTCAGCCTTCCCAGGTTCGAATCCTGGCGCCGCCACACTGGGGAAGACCCCCTCCGAACTGCGGAAACGCAGAGCGGAGGGGGTCTCTTCGTTGTGCTGAGGTGGCGTCCGGCCGGGCTCGGAGAGCGCTGAACCCCTCCGCGTACAGCCCATCGGGCCCTCCCGGAGCCGAGCCGGAGAGCCTTCCGTGATGAAGGTCATAAAGAGCTGCCCTTTGGCCGTCGGCCCGCCTCGCACCCCTCTCCGGCCACTGTCCCGCCGCGCCTCACGGCAGCGGCCCCGCCCGACGAACTGGCGATCCGAGGGCATGAACGCGTCAGATAGGCTGCCGCCCTTTCCACAGGCGGCCGCCCATTCCCGCGGCATGCTCTTGATGAGGTGTGAATGAAAGCAGGCAGACGGACTGTCGCGGTGGCCACGCTCGTGGGGGCGCTGGGGCTCTCGGTGCTGAACGCGCCGGCGGCTCAGGCGGCGGATACCGGTATCACCGTGTCGGGGATCGTCATCAACAACGGCAAGCCGATCGTCGTCGGCACGGCGAAGGAGGTGGAGCCGCCCATCAGTTTCGACATCGCCCTGCCTTCCGGCTACACCACCTCCGACCCCTCCCGCTACGACGCTTACCCCTTCCTCTACCGGGGCACGATCAAGACGGCGGCCGACACAGGCCAGAACTTCATCCAGCCGGGCAGCTACACCTGCTACGAGACCGACTCCAAGCACGCTCACTGCGAGGGCAACCTCTACATCGACCCGCACCCGAGCCAGGAGCACGTCGACTCCAACAGCGACGCCACGACCTGGAAGGTCGGCGTCTCGCTGAAGCTGTGGAAGGCCGACGGCGGCCTCAAGACCGGGGAGCTGGAGACGCGCTCCGCGACGGCCCAGCTCAAGCGCGCGGCCAAGGCCACCACCAACGCCTCGCCGGAGCCGGTCACCAAGGGCAAGCCGATCACCGTCACGGGCAAGGTGACCCGCGCGAACTGGAGCACGAAGAAGTACGACGCCTACAGCGGCCGTACCGTCAGCCTGCAGTTCCGCGCCAAGGGCACCGACAGCTACAAGACGCTGAAGAAGGCCACCACCAGCAGCACCGGAGGGCTGAAGACCACGGTCTCGGCCTCGGTCGACGGCTACTACCGCTGGGTGTACTACGGCAACTCCACGACCGGCGTCGCCACCAGCGCGGCCGATTACGTCGACGTACGCTGACGCCTTTCGACGGGCCCCTTTTCAACTGCGGAGAGGCAGTTGAAAAGGGGCCCGTTGCTTTGTGTTGTGCCGTTACCCCGAATGAACGGGTGGGCGCGGCAACAGGCATGGATGTCACTACGGTGTTCAGTGCGATGCGCGGAGCGAGGAACGCACAACGCACACCGCACAACGCGGAGAGCGGGACGCCGAGAAAGAAGAGGGAGAAGATGACCGGGATGCGCAGGGCCGCGGTCGCCCTCGGAGACACCCTTTTCGCCTGGGCCGGACCGCACCCGCCGATGCCGCCGCCCTACCAGGAGTCGCCCTACCAGGAGTCGCCCTCCTGGCCCCTGCCGGCGCCCGGGCCGGTCCAATCCCGGGACAGCACCCCTCACACCCGCCCGGACCAGGTCCGTGACGGTACGGCGGCCAAGGTCGTCGACGCCGTCAACCGGCAGCGCGCCCACGCCGATTGCAGACCCCTGCGGCTCCGCAGTTCTCTCAACCGCGCCGCCCAGAGGCACAGCGCCGACATGGCCCCGGCGCAGCGCCTCACCCACACCGGCAGCGACGGCAGCAGCCCGGCCGCGCGGATGCGGGACGCCGGTTACCACCCCGGCTACATTGCCGAGAACATCGCCGCAGGTCCCGGCACCCCCGAGTCCGCCGTCCGCACCTGGATCGACAGTCCCGAGCACCGAGACATCATCCTGACCTGCCGTTACATCCACGCGGGCGTCGGCGTCGCGAACGGCCGCGGGGGACCCTGGTGGACGCTGGACCTAACCACCGGTTACTGAGCCGGGCACAGCCTTTCCGCGGTACATCACATAAGGGCGCATCACATAAGGCCCCTTTCCACAAGGAAAAAGAGGAGGGGGCAAAGGAAAGGCAAGGAGTCATCCACTCCTTGCCACTCTCAACATATAGCGCATGGGGGGCCTTGCGGCAAGGCCCCCGTTGTGCCGCAAAATCTCCGACCTGAAGCCGGAAACAGGCGAAAACTGGGGTCTGCCTTGATTGATGTGATCATTGCCGGCGGTGGTCCGACCGGAATGATGCTGGCCGGAGAACTACGACTGCACGGAGTCGATGTGCTCGTGCTGGAGAAGGAGGTGGTGCCGCCCCCGCACGTACGCGCGCTCGGCCTCCACGTACGCAGCATCGAGGTGCTGGACCAGCGCGGTCTGCTGGAGCGGTTCCTCGCTGAGGGCAAGACGCACCCGGTGGGCGGTTTCGCCGGCCTCACCAAGCCGTCACCCGACTCGCTGGACACCGCACACGGGTATGTCCTCGGCATCCCACAGCCCGTCACCGACCGCCTCCTGGCCGAGCACGCCGCCGAACTCGGCACCGAGATCCGGCGCGGCAGCGCACTGGTCGGGCTGAGCCAGGACAGCGACGGCGTGACCGCCGAACTGGCCGACGGCACGCGCCTGCGCTCCCGCTACCTCGTCGGTTGCGACGGTGGCCGCAGCACGGTGCGCAAGCTGCTCGGCGTCGGCTTCCCCGGCGAGCCCTCCAGGGTCGAGACGCTGCTGGGCGAGATGGAGTTGACCGCGTCGCGGGAGGAGCTGGCGGCCGTGATGGCCGAGGTCCGCAAGACCCATTTCCGGTTCGGGGCCATGCCGTTGAAGAACGGGGTGCACCGGGTCATCGTGCCCGCCGAGGGAGTGGCCGAGGACCGCACGGCCCCGCCGACCCTCGATGAGTTCAAGCGGCAGCTGCGGAAGTTCGGCGGCACCGACCTTGGCGTGCACTCCCCGCGCTGGCTCTCCCGTTTCGGTGATGCCACCCGGATGGCCGAGCGCTACCGCGTGGACCGTGTCCTGCTGGCCGGCGACGCCGCGCACATCCACCCGCCGACCGGCGGGCAGGGGCTCAACCTCGGCATCCAGGACGCGTTCAACCTGGGCTGGAAGCTGTCCGCCGAACTGCGCGGCTGGGCACCGGAGGGCCTGCTGGACAGCTACCACAGCGAACGCCACCCGGTGGCCGCTGCTGTGCTGGACAACACCCGTGCGCAAATGCAGCTGCTGTCGCCCGAACCGGGCCCGCAGGCTGTGCGTCGGTTGCTGGCGGAGCTGATGGACTTCGAGGAGGTGAACCGGTACCTGGTCGAGAAGATCACCGCGATCGCCGTCCGCTACGACTTCGGGGAAGGCCACGAACTGACCGGCCGGAGGCTGCGGGACGTGCGGTTGCGGCAACGAGGCCGCCTCTACGAGCAGATGCGCGGCGGCCGCGGACTGCTGCTCGACCAGACCGGCGGCAGGCTCTCGGTGGCGGGCTGGTCGGACCGGATCGACCACGTCGTGGACGTCGGCGAGGAACTCGACGTGCCCGCCGTGCTGCTACGACCGGACGGCCACGTGGCCTGGGTCGGCCTGGACCAGCGGGACCTGGTCGACCGGCTGCCGCGGTGGTTCGGAGCGGCAACCGGCTGAGCGAGCTTTGAACGGCCGATGGGCGCAGGGCGGTCGGAACACCTCACCACCCACCCCACCCGCGCCTACTCCCCGGCGTGTGCGAGTTCGATGTTGTAGTCGCCCACGCCCGCGCCCGGGGGGGGGTGCCTCTATGTCTTTCGTCAAGCGAGGCGTGGGGTTCGGGGTTCGTAGATGGTGCCGTCGCGGAGCATTGCGAACAGCACGTTGATGCGCTGTCGGGCCAGGCGGAGAAGTGCCTGGGTG
>NZ_JAIGQA010000278.1:0-6770 GCF_019733245.1 Streptomyces sp. WAC04114 | reverse complement strand
GCAGGGAGGCGGTGAGGTTCGGGGTGGTGGGGGTGTCGAGGTTGCTGGTGAGACCATGTGGAGGGTGTTGTGGCTGGTCCGTCGGTGGAGGTGATCGCCTCCAGCCGGTGCGCGGTGGCCCGGGTCAGCGGCGAGTTGGATTACGTGAGCGGCCGGGTGTTGCGCGCGGAGCTCATGGACCTGATCGCGCGGGTTGAGAGCTTGCTCGTGCTGGAGTTGTCCGGCGTTTCGTTCTGCGACTCGGCCGGCTTGAACGTACTGCTTCAGGCGTGGAGGCAGGCGGATATGCGCGGGGCTGTCGTGGTGCTGGCGGACGTGTCCGGGCCGGTGCGGCGCATTCTGCAGATGACCGGGGTGGATCAGGTGGTGCGGGTCTATGACTCCGTCAGTGAAGCGGAATGCGCACTGGGGGCTGAACACACCGGAGACGGCGAGTTTCCATGAGGGCGCGGACGACGAGGCGGTTTCCGCGGGGTGCGGAGTGGTGGGGCGAGCGTGAGGGCGCAGTGATTGCGCCGCCCGGCGCGTCGTCGGTGCAGGCCAACCTGCCTGCTAGGGGTCGAGGACGGCCTGGACCGTTCGCTCCGTGATTTCGAGGGCGCCGGCGATGCGCACAGTTGTGCGCTACGGGATGCCCGAACGGGACGCGCTGCTTCACGCCGAGTTCGAGGAGGCGATACGCCTCCTGGAGCGGCGGGACGCCCAGCGGGCCGGGCCACCGGTTGGTCCTCGGCCTCGAGGCTCTGTCGGTGCTGCCCACCAACGCCACTCAAGACCATGCATCACCGGCCACACACGAAAATCTATCGTGGCCAGAGTAGACATTGGTCGATGGTGTGGTTATGGTTTCTCTCGTAGCCAGAGAGATCACAGGGCTCGGCAGACACGAACTGCCGGGGAGAAGTACCGCAGTTGCAGTGCGCAGGACGGTGCGGTGGTGGAGTTCCGAAGCCAGGGCTGTTGCAGGACGGCGACGGGACTGACGACCGGACCGGGTGGCCAGCAGTGATCAGGGGCCGCCGCCAGCAGTACCCCGCAGTGGAATCAGTGAGCAGTACCTCGGTGAAGGCGTCGGCTGCGGACGCGCGCACCGGGAGGTTCGGCAGTGGGGTTCCAAGCCAGAGCAGATGTAGGACGGGTGACGGGGCTGGCTGCCGAAGGGTGGCGCTGTAACAGGCCACCAGTAGTTCGCATCACCAGCAGTACGCAATAGAGCAGTGCCAGCAGCGAGGGAATGAACGGAGGAAGTGGACGCCATCAGGATCGCCCGGACGGTTTGTCGAGTCCGGGTACCGCAGGACATCGATAGTGAGGTGGTCTCCGGTCGAGCAACCGCGATCCCAGCATCCCCGGCAGCATTGCGGTCGGGTGTGCGGTGACAGAAGGCCGGCGCAGTAGCAGGGCCGGCAGATGGTGTAGCAGTTCCTTCGGGCCCTGGCGCCGTACGGCGCCAGGGCCCCTTCACGCGGTCCACAGAGAGGTCAGATGACAGCAGACGATTCCTTCGGGCGTCTCGACGACGACGATTACCCCGCTTACACAATGGGACGGGCGGCCGAGCTGCTCGGCACCACCCCGGGTTTCCTGCGCGCCATCGGCGAAGCCCGCCTCATCACCCCACTGCGCTCCGCGGGTGAACACCGCCGCTACTCCCGTTACCAGTTGCGGATCGCCGCCCGCGCCCGCGAACTCGTTGACCAGGGCACCCCCATTGAGGCCGCCTGCCGCATCATCATCCTCGAAGACCAGCTCGAGGAAGCCCGGCGCCGTAACGCCGAATACCGCGAATCCCGGCGCACGGCCGGTGTCTGACCCGTACTCCGCAGCGACGCGCCGGACCGCGCCTCCGACGATTCAGAATTTGAGCGCATGATCGCCGAAGAACCTCAGCGGCGGGCACGCGGAAGGGATCCCCAGGCGCCCTATGCCCTACGCCCCCAGGCGGCAGATGCGTCCGCCGGCGCAAGCGGCCGGCCAACTGGCGGGCAGATGGCCGCCGGCCTTGAAGAGGGGGTGCAGCGCGCGGCTGCTGCGCTGAAGCCGCGAATGCGAGGCTGGCTGCATACCGGCGTGTTCCCCCTCGCGCTGGTCGGCGGGATCGTCCTGATCGCTGTTTCGCGCTCGGCTGCAGCAGTGGCGGCCTGCGCGGTGTACGCGGTGTCGGCCTGCCTGCTGTTCGGTACCAGCGCGGTGTACCACCGCGGGACCTGGGGCCCGCGCGGCGAGGCGGTCCTGCGGCGGCTGGACCACGCGAACATTTTCCTGATCATCGCAGGCACCTACACCCCGCTGGCGGTACTGCTGCTGCCCGCGGGCCAGCAGCGGGTGCTGTTGGCCCTGGTGTGGGCCGGCGCGCTGGCCGGCATCGCCTTCCGCATCCTGTGGATCGGGGCACCCCGCTGGCTGTACACCCCTTGCTACATCGCACTGGGCTGGGTGGCCGTCTTCTACCTGCCCGACTTCGCGCACACCGGCAATGCCGTGGTCGTCGCACTCGTCGTCGCCGGCGGTCTGCTCTACACCGCAGGAGCCGTCGTCTACGCACTCAAGCGCCCCGACCCCTCACCGGCCTGGTTCGGCTTCCACGAGGTCTTCCATGCTCTGACCATCGCCGCCTTCACAGCGCACTACGCCGCCATCCTCCTGGCAGCCACCTGAACAAGGCGACACGTCGGCTCGGCTCGACAGCGCAAGGGCTGGCCCCGCTAATACGAGACGCGCCCGGGCCGGGGAGGCCGGGCGCGCCCACGTTCCATCGGGGCGTGGGTGAGGCGCTCGCTTCACCCACGCGGTGCTGGGTCAGCGGTGGTGGCGGCTGCCGTGGCGGTGGTGGCCCCAGGAGGCGTCGTCGATGAAGCGGCTGTGGTCGTTGCGGAGGGTGGCGGTGTCGGAGTGGTTGTCCCAGACGTAGTGGCGGCGACCTCCCGGAGCGACGGCCACTGGCCACATCGTCCCGTGGTCGACGTTCCCACCTACGACAGCGTCCGCCGGCTACGGCTCCCTCCACCGCTGCACCGGCCCCAGGCAGGCCCGCAGCGGTGGAGGCACCGATTCCGGCCCGGGATTGCCATCACGGGGCACGGCCACGCCCGAAGCGGCATCGCCACCTGCATCAGTTCGGGAGCGGATCCGGGTCCGTCCGGCTCATTCTGCACTGAGAGGGCACGGGCGCGTGGCGGCACAAGCGTGGCCACCTGATGGCGGTCACCTGTTCGTCTCGCTGGGCGGGCGCTGCCCCCGGACACTGTGCAGGCTCGGAGGTAGCGCCGGCCCACCGCCGTTTCCCGAACGGAAAGGATCCTCCATGGCGGTTCATGACAAAGTCCGCACCATTGGTCCCAGTGGTCTAGAAGTGCTTGACATTGCCGTGTCCAGAAAGTGCACGGTCGAGATCAAGGAACCCCGCGACGTCCTCGCACTCACTCGGAGGCTGAATGGTGTGAAGCTGGACGTGGTGGGAGACCCCAACTTCGCCGGGCTCAAGTTCGGGCAGACCATTCCTTGGGGAAGCATCAGGGCCTCCGGCCCCGAAGGGGTACGGATCTCCTACCGGGTGCGGACGGGGCGAGATGTGACAGGTAACCCGGAGTTCTGAGGAGCGTTCGCCCGACCGCGGCCCAGCCCGGCTGCCGGTTGGGCTGGGGACGAGGGTGGGAGCATGTGCTCGCTGGAGTCCAGGCCTTGCGGCGGTTGGCATCACTCCGCCGACGGGATCAGCCCATCAGGCGGTGTCGCGGACGCTGCGCTCGGTCAGGTCGCACACGTGCCGGAAACGGCATGCGTGTCGGCACCACGGCGCGGCACGGGGGGTAAGGCCGAGTGGCATCACTTCTCATCAAGCGTTGATCACGCAAGCGAGCGGCGCATGACTCCCGAACTCGCGTCGGTAGGCGATGCCCAGGCCGTGGCTCCTAAAGGAAGATGAGCCGTGTGAGCAGAACGAGTGAGCGTGGAGCCACCGTCGCGCGTCTCTGGCAGGAACATCTGGGGGCGGCCCTCACCGCCGGACTGCGCGGAGCTGGACGGCATCGACATCGTGCTGCTCGACGCGACCATCGCCGGGTGCGTGTCCACCCGGCAGAACAGCGGTGGCTCTCTTGACGCAGAGCGGCATCGGATCCTGAGCGACTGTGGCGCAGACCTGGACCAGGTCCGGCCTCTGATCACCGAAGCGGGCGAACTTCGGTACATCCAACGCCTTCGGCGGCTGGCCGCCCTTGCATCGGACTCGGGCCCTCAGCCCACACCTGAGACGATGACTTGGAGGTCGTTTTCGCGCGATGTTTCATCCCGGAATCGTCCGTTTGGTTCACCGAACTGCGCGACCAGTACGTCTGTGACCCGCTGGGCCTGACGCCAAATCCCAACGACACCACGGCGACCGAGCACCGCACGCCGACGCCGGGGGCCAGTACTACGTCAAGAACCATGGTGTCTTCTTTGTTCCGGGTACTCCGGTTGCGCTCCGTGTTACGCACAACGGCGCCACCCCGCGTCTGCTGACCCCTCGCCGAGTTCAAGCTCGTCATCCACGATGCCGCCTAGAACGGTGGCGTTGCGGACTGTGAACAGCGAGGCTGTGTCGCCCCTTGGCTGGTTGTTGAGGATATGGCGGGCGGGATGAGCGGCGCGGCTCGCGGCAGTCGCCTGCTCGGGCGGCATGTAAGGCCGAGGGGGTGTCAGTTCATTGCCGAGTCGGTGGGCAGGGTGAGCACGGCGGTGGTGCCGCCGCCGGGTGTCTCTTCGAGGCGGAGAGAGCCGCCGTGAGCGGTGGCGATCCGCTGACAGGTGGCCAGTCCGATGCCGGAGCCTTGGATGTCCGGGTGCAGACGGGTGAACAGGTCCATCACGTGCTGGCGGTCCTGTGGCGGGATGCCGCGGCCGTTGTCGATGACGGCGATGTCCCATCCGGCCCGATGTGCTGTGGCGCTGATGACAATTCGGCTGGGCCGGTCGGGTTTACGGAATTTCAGGGCGTTGTTGATGAGGTTCTGGAGCAGCACACGCAACTGGGTCGGATCTGCGGTCACGACGGGCAGGTCCTCGACGGTGACGCGAGCACGGTCGGCGGTGATGAGACTGTCGAGGTCCTCGATGACGGCGTGGGCCAGGGTATTGAGGTCGACGGGCTGGAGGTGGAGCCGGCCGCCCGCGCTGGCCAGGGAAAGCACGTCTTCGATCATGGTGCGCATGCGGTGGGCGGAGCTGATGACCCGCTGGGTGCAGAAGGCGGCGTCGGGGTCGTTGCCGATCGCTGCAATATCGATGAGGTTCTCGGCGTGACCGAGTAGACCGGTCAGCGGGTTCCTGAGGTCGTGGCTGACCTGCCCGGCGAACTGCTGCAAGGCGCGGTTGGAGCGTTCGAGTTCGCGGCGTGCCGCATCGGCGGCTTGCAATGCCTGGTGAAGCAGCCTCTGGTGACGGTGCAGGTCGAGGACGTCGACGACCATGCGGGCCAGCTTGTCCAGCGCGCCGCGTTGCGAGGCGGTCAGCTGACGGGCTTCGGTGTCGAAGACACACAGGGTACCGAGGACGGGTCCTTCGGGGGTGCGTAGTTGGGAGGCGGCGTAGAAGCGAATGTCGCCGAAGACACCACTGACCCACGGGTTGTCCGCGAAGCGGGGATCGAGCCTTGCGTCCGGGACGAACACCGGGGCGGGCTCGACCAGGGTGACCGCGCACATGGAGTCACCGCGGGCACACACGGTCGGCTCGAAACCGACTGCGGCGATCAGGTTGGCGTCCTCGGCGGAGATGATGTTGATCACCGCGTGGGGGACCTGGCAGACATAAGTCGCGAGCTCCACGATCGACGCCAGATCCGGAGGGACCGGTGCCGCCAGGATGCCGTACCGCTGCAGGACTCGCAGACGCTCGGGCTCGTCGGCGGTGACCGGGAATGCTGTGGCCACAGTGTTCGTCCTTCCCTGCATGGTGGGGTCGGAAGATCGTTCCCCGTTCGACGTCTGCACCGACGGTGCCGCCGTGCGGATCACTCGACGGGCCCACACGCACGCGGTGCGCTCGCCCGTGATGACGTCACAGGCCAGAGGTGGCCAATACCGAGGCTGAACCTTTGGGGCTGGCGGCCGGAGGGGCCCCCGGGGGAGGCGTCGGCGAGCGTGATCGCGGCCATGGTGCGTTTGTCCCGGGGAAGGGTGCACCTCGAGGTTCTGACTTACGGTCATGACGATCTCGTCCGTGCCGGGCGAGCCGATCCGGCTTGGCCTGCGGCTTGGCTAGGGGCGGCAAGGCCGCTGTGCGCCGGACCACCTGAGCGAGCCTGCAGAGCCCATCCGCGGGAGTAGCACTTCCTACGGTCTGCCTCGGCATTCTCACGGTCCTACTGAGAACGCACCACTTCTGCCGGACCCTTCGCTATGCGCACGGTGAAGCCGTTGGAGGGCGTGACTGAGGCTTCACTCGTCGGCATCGCTGCAGCCCTCATCAGCTACCGCGGACTCAACAACTGACATCACGTCTGATGACGCGTCCCCACAGCCGGACCAGTCCGCTCAGCGCCCTGTCAATCTCCAGGGCACAGGCGTACAGCTCCTCACGGGTCCTGCCCCAGGGGTCCGGGATGTCGTCCTCGGCCGACAGGACCGGGGCCGCGGCACCGCGGCCCCGGTCCTGTGGGCCGAGGAGGCGCGCCCGGGCACCGCGGGCCCGTGCCGGGAGGAGATGGACGCGTGGGGCCGGGGGGTTGACAGGGCGCTGGAGGGGGTGGCGCGGCAGAGGGAGCGCGTCCTCGGAGGGCAGTACCGTGG
>NZ_JAIGQA010000277.1:0-6936 GCF_019733245.1 Streptomyces sp. WAC04114 | reverse complement strand
GCCAGGTCCAGACGCCGTACCAGCCGACCCCGCACCCGAACCCGTGGAGGCGACGACGCCGGGCGGCCTGCCCAAGCGCCGTCGCCGCTCCCCACGGCAACCGGCCCCACACCCCGTACCGGCCGACGACGTCGGCGGCCGCTCGGCAGAGGAGAACGCCCGGCGCATGGGCGCCTTCGCACGCGGCACCCGCTCCGGCCGGGCCGTCCGGCACACGCTCCACGACGATGAAGGGAACAGCCACGAATGACCGGGCCCACCAACAACACGTTGGGCTGGATGCTGGACGAGGTGCTGAAGGTTCCGCAGGCGCGTCACGCGATCCTGCTCTCCGCCGACGGCATGCTCCGCGCCTTCTCCAAGGAGATCGACCGGGACGACGCCGAACGGCTGGCCGCGGGCCTGTCCGGCGTCCAGTCGATCAGCCGCAGCACGGCCGAGTTCTGCGGCACCCCGCACACCCCGTGGCGGCAGACCATGATCGAGTTCGCGCACGGCTACGTCTTCCTGGTCGCCGCCGGCGAGGGCGCCTACCTCGCGGTCTCCACCGGCGAGGACGTCGACATGGAAGCGGTCACCTACCGCATGCACAAACTCGTCGACCGGCTCGGCAAGGAGCTGACCAGCCCCGCCCGGCAGGACACCGGCAGCCCGGCATGACACCCCGGCGCCGTCCCACAGACCGGCTGGTGCGGTCGTACGTCGTCACGGACGGCCGCGCCCACCCGACCCGTAACACCCTGGACCTGGTCACGCTGCTGATCGCGACCGACGATCTGCCGCTGACCGGACTCAACCCGGAAAAGCGCAGGCTCATGGAGCTGTGCCGGCCCGGGGCCCTGTCCGTCGCCGAGGTGGCCGGCCATCTGTCGCTACCGGTCGGCGTGGCCAAAGTGCTGATCGCCGATCTCATGGACAGCGGCCACATCGTCATCCGCGCGCCGATCCCCGCCGCCCGGCCGACCGACGCCCGAATCCTCCAGGAGGTGCTCGATGGACTCCGTGCCCGCCTCTGACGACGTCTACCTGCGGCCCAGCGTGCAGACCGCGGTCAAACTGCTGATCGTGGGCCACTTCGCGGTCGGCAAGACCACGTTCGTCGGCACGCTCTCCGAGATCCGGCCCCTGCGCACCGAGGAGGTCATGACCGAGGCCGGCGCCCTCGTCGACGACCTGGCGGGCATGCGAGACAAGACGACCACCACGGTCGCCCTCGACTTCGGCCGGCTCACCCTCAACGACCGTCTGGTGCTCTACCTCTTCGGCACCCCGGGCCAGCAGCGCTTCACCCGGCTGTGGCAGGACATGACCCAAGGCGCGCTCGGCGCGCTCGTCCTCGCCGACACACGCCGCCTCAGCCAGTCGTTCGAGGTGATGGGCGTGCTGGAGGAGCGCGGGCTGCCGTACGCGGTCGCCCTGAACCAGTTCCACGACGCCCCCGCGTATGAGCTGGACGAGGTGCGCGAGGCCCTCGACCTGCTGCCCGAAACCCCGCTCGTCCGCTGCGACGCCCGCGACCGGGTGTCGTCCACGCGGGCACTCATCAGTCTCGTCGAGTACCTCCTGACCCTTCCGCCCTCCCGGCCTCGCCGGAGCGAGGGGACCCCCGACGGCCACCTGGAGCACGCGTGACCTCCGTACCACCAGTACCGCCTGTACCGCCGCCGGGCTGTCCCGTGCACGAGTCGCTCTACGGCCCCGAGTTCGCCGCCGACCCTGCAGCCGTCTACCGGCGGCTGCGCGACATCGGCCCCATTGCGCCGGTCGAGCTGGCGCCCGGCGTGCGGGCCTCGCTCGTCGTCGGATACGACGCCGCCCTGCACGTGCTGCGCAGCACCGAGACCTTCTCCAAGGACCCCCGCCGCTGGAAGGACCTCGCGGACGGTACCGTCCCCATGGACAGTCCGGTCGTGCCGATGATGATGTACCGGCCGAACGCGCTCTGGACCGACGGCGCGGAACACCGCAGGCTGCGCGGCGCGATCACGGACGCCCTGGCCCGGGTGGACCCCGCCACCCTGCGCGGCCACGTCGAGGCGAGCGCGGACACGCTCATCGACCGCCTCGCCCCGGCCGGGCGGGCCGATCTGCTCGGCGAGTACGCGCAGGTGCTTCCCCTGCTGGTGTTCAACCGTCTGTTCGGCTGCCCGGCCGACTACGGTGAGCGGCTGGTACAGGGGATGTCCGGGATCTTCGACGGAGTGGACGCCGAGAAGGCGAACGAACTGCTCGCGACGACGCTGCTGGACCTCGTCACGCTGAAGCGCCGGCGGCCCGGGCCGGATGTGACGTCCTGGCTCATGGACCATCCCGCCGGGCTCACGGATGAGGAGATGGTGCACACCCTCGTCCTGCTCATGGGCGCGGGTACCGAGCCCCAGCAGAACCTGATCGCCAACAGCCTGCGGCTGCTGCTGTCCGACGACCGGTTCGCTGGCAGCCTCGCGGGCGGCAGTCTGCCGGTGGAGGACGCCCTCGACGAGGTGTTGTGGACCGACCCGCCCATGGCCAACTACGCCGTGCACTATCCGATTCACGACGTCGTCCACGACGGGGTGGTGCTGCGGGCGGGGCATCCGCTCGTGGTCAGCCTCGCCGCGGCGAACACCGATCCCTCCCTGAGGACGGATCAGCGGGCGGGCAACCGCGCCCACCTGGCGTGGAGCGCGGGCCCGCACAACTGTCCGGCGCAGAGTCCTGCCCGGCTGATCGCGGCGGTGGCGGTGGAGAAGCTGCTCGATCGTCTTCCCGATGTCGAACTCGCCGTACCGGTGGAGGCGTTGGCTTGGCGACCGGGTCCTTTTCACCGCGGGCTGGTCGCGCTGCCGGTGACGTTTCCACCGGTGACCGCCACCCCGTCCGGCGTCGGCGACCCGCCGCCCGTGGAGGGCGACGCGCCGACGCCCCAGCCGTCTGTGGTGCCCGAGACCAGTGGTGTGCCGCGCGGATGGGCCGCCCGGCTGCTGGCGTGGTGGCGTGGCGAGTGATCAGGACAGGCGTACCGGAAGGGCACGGTGGCCGTTGGAGATGAAGGAGTCGACCGGCTCCAACTCGTCCTGGGACACTGCCAGTCGGAGTCCGGGAAAGCGGTCGAAGAGCGCCCGCAGCGCGATGTGGGCCTCGAGCCGCCCCAGCGGTGCGCCCAGGCAGAAGTGCACGCCGTGGCCGAAGGCGAGGTGCTCCTTGTCGATGTGGGTGACATCGAAGAGGTCGGCGTCCGCGCCGTACTTCCCGGGGTGACGTCCGGCGGCCGCGTACGCGGCGAGGATGGCCTCGCCCTTGCCGATCACCACCCCGTCCGGGCCGCCGAACTCGCTCATCACGAGGTCGTCGACGGCGTACCGCAGCGGCAGGCTGGCGACGGGCGCCTCCACGCGCAGCGCCTCCTCGACCACGTCCTCCCAGGAGACGCGGCCGGAGCGGACGTGGGTGAGCTGGTCCGGATGGGTCAGCAGGAGGTGGACGGCGTTGTCGATCAGGTTGACGGTGGTCTCGTGGCCGGCGCTGATCATGAGCACCAGGGTGTCGAGCAGTTCCTGCTCGCTCAGCCGGTTGCCGCTGTCGTCGTCGCGGGCCGCGATGAGTGCCGAGGTCAGGTCGTCGCCCGGCGACCGCCGCTTGAGGGCGACGAGTTCGCCCAGTGCCGCGTAGAACCGTGCGTAGTTGTCGGTGACTTCCTCCGGGGTGGCGGAGGTATGGAAGACGCCGTCCACGACGGCCCGTAGCTCCGCGCCCTGTTCCTCGGGCAGGCCGAGGAGTTCGCTGATCACCTGGATCGGCAGCGGGTAGCAGAACTCCTCGCGCAGATCGACGATGTGTCCGTGCCGTCCGGCCGCCTCGACCCCGTCCAGCAGGGTCGCGGTGATCTCCTCGACACGGGGTCGGAGCGCCGTGGTGCGGCGTGCGGTGAACGCCTTGGAGACCAGGGCGCGCAGCCGTTTGTGCTCGCCTCCGTAGGCGGTGAACATGTTCTGCACCGCGACCCAGGTGAACAGCGGCCATTCCGGGGAGATCTCACCTTTGATCCACTGGGGCCAGTGCCGGCGTGGGTCCTTGGAGACGCGTGGGTCGGTGAGCAGGCGCTTGAGGAGGTCGGGACTGCTGACGGCCCATGCCTGGACGCCCTCGGGCAGTTCGACGGGGGTCACCGGTCCGAGCTCGCGTATCCGGGCGGCCTCGCCGTGGATGTCGCGGCCGGTCGGGTCGATCACTAAGGGGCGGGGGTATCCCATGGAAGCCTCCAGGTGCTCGCGCATCGATACGACCCGTAAAGCTACTTGAACGTAGCGTGTCCGGGGGAGAGATGCCGCCATGCGCTGCGCAAGGGGACAACTTCTCTGCGTGCCGAGGCAAGTTGGCGCTTCTCCGCCGCCCTACGGTCGGGGTGTCGGATCGGAGAGCCGGTGAGGGTGATGACAGTCGGCAGGACCTCGTGGTGGATGCAACCGGGCAGTGTCGAGGTGCGGATCGTGGCCGCGGGCGGCTGGTGGGACGCCGTACGGGTACCGCTCGACCTCGGGACCGACGCACTCCGGCACCTCGGCGACGAGACGGGAGCCGTGATCGCGGACGGCTCCAGCGAACGCCTGTACTGGCTGATTCCTCCTGGTTCGGCCGCCGACTGGGAGCTCCCGCGGGTGCGTGTCCTGGGCCGGGGCTGGCACGTGGCGATCCCCCCGCTCCACCGCGTCACGCGCCCCGGTCTGTACTGGCAGGTCTCCCCGTCGCGCGGACACGAATGGACGAACACGCCCCGCCTGCACTCCGCCCTCCGCACGGCCCTCCTCCGCAGGAAGTCGCCCACCCTCTGACACCCGCCCCGGCCGATCCTGAGCCCGGCCGGGGCGGGATGCGCAGGGTGTCACGCACGGCTTTTCCGTTGCGCGGCGTCACGACCAGGGAATGACGACCCGGTACTTGCCGCCCGGAGACTGCTCGGGCGGCTCGTCGGCGCGTTCGACGCTCACCTGGCCCGCCCCGTGGGCACTGAGCAGGGCGATCATCTCCTTACGCACCGCCGCCCACAGCCGGTCCCGATCGGCTCCGGCGGCGGACCGGATCCGCACCCGCACACAGCTGGGCGCCGTCTGGACGATCTGGAACAGGTCGATGTCCGGGATGCTCTCCAGGAGGGTCTCGAAGGCCATGGGCACGATACGGACGCTGCCGCCGTCCCCACGCGGGAAGGACAGCAGGTCGGCCGCGCGGCCGCGGACCTTGATCGCGGGGAGGGGATCCCCGCACGGACACGCGTCCGGGCGCAGCAGCACACTGTCGCCGAGGTCGTAGCGCAGGATCGGCTGCGCCCACCGGCACAAGCTGGTCAGGAGCACGGTGAAGGACTCCCGGCCCGGCGGGGTCGGGCGGAGGTCGGAGTCGACGGGCTCCAGGATCAGCCAGTCGCTGTGGACGTGGAGCCATCCGAACCCGCAGCCATAGCCCAGGGCGAGGCTCTCGTTGCAGCCGTAGGTGTCGACCAGGCGTGCCCCGAAAGCGGAGCGGATCCTGCGGTGGTCGCGGTCACTGACGCCCTCGGCCAGCAGCGACACCACGGCCGGGGCGATGCGCAGCCGGCCGGCCAGCTGCTCGCCGGCGAGCAGCGCGATCACAGTGGCGTAGCCGGCCAGGAACACCGGGCGGTACCGATTGAGCTCGTCCACCAGCTCGGGCAGCGGGCTGTGCGCCGACAGCACCCGGCTGCCCCGGGTGGACAGCCGACCGGCCGCGCGGGAGCGGGCGATGACGGCGTACGCGGCCAGGTGACCGCTGGTGGCCACGATGTGCGCCGACCGCATGCGGCGAGCGAGCAGACGGGCCGTCACCGAGGGAGTGAGGGACCGCCGGGCGGCCCGCAGCGACAGGGCCCTGACCACCGCCGCCGCCTGGTCGTCGAGCAGGAACAGGCCGCGGTGGCCGGTGGTCCCGGACGTCGTGGTGACCAGGTATCTGCCCAGGAAGCGCTCGCCGACCCGTCGGCGATCCGCGACGAAGGCCCGTACCCGGTCCACGGTCACCCCGGGATCCGTGACCCAGTCGTCGAAGCGTGCCATCAGGTCCTGCTTGCGCGTGACCGGCAACAGGGCGGGGGCCTCGACGCGTTCGGGCAGAGTCCGGTACAGCTCGCGGTAGTACGGGGAGTTGGCGCGGGCGAAGTCGACCATCGAGGCCAGCCGCTCCCGCTGCCGGTGCGCCAGGGCGTCCGGGCCCTGCCGCAGGATCCGGCGCCCGTCCCGGACCAGGGCGAGGGCCGATGTCATCGCTCGGCTCCCCGGGGGCCGGGGGAGGGCTCCCAGAACGCGCAGTGGTGGTCGGCCGCGAAGCCGGTGGTGGGTCCGACCCGGTCCGGCGTCAGCACCTGGATGCGGTCCTCGTCGGCCGTGTAACGCGGCCAGGGCGCAGTTCCGGGCGCGTTGGGGTCGCCGGTGGCCGCGAAGCGGGCCCAGGAGGCGGTCATCGTGGCGGACAGTCGCCGCTGGGCGGGCGTCAGGGGCGCTACCGCGTCCGTGGGGAAGAGATAGGCCAGTTCGGAGGCGTGGAAGGCACCCTGCGGCGTGTGCGGTGCCGGGATGAACGGCGGTGCCTGCGGGTCGTGGAACTCGTAGGCGTAGACGGGCACCCGGTTGCCGTACAGCCGGCTGTCGGCCCGTGCGGGGCAGGCGAACCGCTGGTCCGTGCCGACGGCGGAGTACGCCAGGTTGGGGGAGGGATACGCCGAGGCGGGGTAGGTGTCGAGGACCGCGGCCGCACGGTTGCCGTGCTGGAGCTGGATCAGGGCGGCGTACGACGCGGGGGTCAGGGGGCCGCCGCCGAGCAGATCCACGTACAGTGCGGTGAAGTAGCGGTATTCGTCATGGGTGTTGCCGCTCAGCGTCGGTACCGCGTTCACTCGTCCCTCGGCCCACGCCGTGCGCGGAGGGCGGGGGAGGACACGGGGGC
>NZ_JAIGQA010000276.1:0-6965 GCF_019733245.1 Streptomyces sp. WAC04114 | reverse complement strand
CTCCGCCCCCGCCCAACTGGGCCTGCAGCGTGGGACTCACGGCCGTCACGGCGTACGCGCCCGCCAGGCCCAGCGCGATCCCCAGCGCACCGCCCACCAGCCCGTTGACCACCGCCTCGCCGACGACCTGCCGGGTCACCCGGCCCGACGTCCAGCCCAGCGCCTTGAGCGTGCCGAACTCGCGCACCCGGCGGGAGACCGCCGAGGACGTCAGCAGGCCCGCGACCAGGAACGCGGCCACGAGCACCACGACCGACAGCCACGTGCCGACGCTCGCGGCGAGGGAGGAGGCCGTGGACAGGGAGCCGGAGACGGTGTCGGCGAGGTCGGCGGAGGTGGTGACCGTCGTGCCCGGGACGTTCTTCCCGATCTCCGACTTGACGGTGTCGATGCGCTGCGAGTCGGTGGCCTTGACGTAGATCGTCGTGACCTTGTCCTTGGCGTCGGCGAGTGTCTGCGCCTGCTTCAGCGGGATGTAGAGGTTGGCGGCCGCGTCCCCGCTGTCGGCCGTGGCGATGCCGACCACCGTGAACTCGGTGCTCTTGACGGTGACGGTGGAGCCGGCCTTGAGCTTCTTCTCCTTGGCGTACGCCGCGTCCGCCACGGCGACCTTCGCGTTCGTCTCGCTCGTCCTGAACGTACGGCCACTGGTGATCTTCGACGAGGTCAGCGGGCCGAGGGACGGCTTGGTGACGTCGGCGCCGTAGACGGAGTAGCTGTTGACGTCGAAGTCGGCGCCGCCGCCCTCGACCCGGCCCTGCGGCGAGGGCTGGACCCCGCCCCGGCCGCCGCCCTGCCCGCCGCTGCTCTCCCCCTGCTCGAACCGGCCCCGTGTGAACGCCCCGCTGACCTTGACGACCTGGAGGCTCAGCCCGCCCACCGCGTCCGCGACGCCGCTCTGCGCGTCGACCCTGCCCACCGTCGATGCCGCCAGCGTCTGGAAGCCCTGCACCATGACACGGTCGCTGCTCTGCTCACCGCCCGAGTCGTCGTCCTGGGCGTCGAAGCGGAAACGCGGCCGTTCGGAGCCGCTCCCGGCCGGGGCCGCGGCCTTGGTGACGGTCATGTCCGTCCCCAGCCCGTACAGCGACTGGAGGACCTTGTCCTGCGCCCGGCCCATGCCGGCGGACACGGACGTGACGACGATGACCAGCGCGATACCGAGCGCGAGTCCGGAGGCGACGACGAGGGCCGCCTTTCTGCGGCGGCGCAACTCGCGCCTCAGGTAGGTGAGGAACATGGCGGCAAGCTATGGACGGTCCGTGATGAGGACTTGAGGCGCGCATAAGAGCTGGATGAGAAGAGACGAACCCCGAAGCGGCGAAAGGCCGCCGCCCACCCCGGGTGTCCGGGGGTGGGCGGCGGCCTTTCGTCAGGAGTGCCGGCGAGTCGTCAGACCGCCGAACCGGCCGTCCAGTCGGCCCAGCTCATGTTCCAGCCGTTGAGGCCGTTGTCCGGTGCGACCGTCTTGTCGCCGGTGTTCTCCACGACCACCACGTCACCGAGCATCGAGTTCTTGAAGAACCACGCACCCGGGGTGTTCGGGTCATTGGCACCCTTGGCGTCCTGCAGGCCGACGCAGCCGTGGCTGGTGTTCACGTTGCCGAAGATGGACTTCGCGCCCCAGTAGTTGCCGTGGATGAACGTGCCCGAGCTGGAGAGGCGGATGGCGTGCGGCACGTCCTTGATGTCGTACTCGCCCTTGCCGTCGTCGTCCGTGAAGCCCACGGTCGCGCCGTTCATGCGCGTCTCTTTGAACTTCTCGGACATCACCATGATGCCCTCGTAGGTCTTGTTCTCGGGCGAGCCGGCGGAGATCGGGATCGTGCGGACGGTCTTGCCGTCCTGCGTGATCTTCATCTGCTTGGTCTTGGCGTCGACGTACGAGATCTGGTTGCGGCCGATCTTGAAGGTGACCGTCTTCTGCTGGACGCCGAAGACGCCCTTGGCTCCCTCGACACCGTCGAGCGCGAGCTTCAGCGTGACGGTGGAGCCTTCCTTCCAGTAGTCCTCGGGCCGGCAGTCCATGCGGTTGGCGTTGAACCAGTGGCAGGCGACTTCCTGGCCGCCGGTCGTGCTGACCTTGATGCCCTTCTGGACCGCGGCCTTGTTGGTGATCGCCTTGTCGAAGTTGATCGAGACCGGCATGCCGACGCCGACGGTGGTGCCGTCGTCCGGCGTGAAGTTGCCGATGAAGCTGTTGGCCGGGGAGACCGTGGTGAACGAGGCGTTCTCGTGGGCGACGCGACCGTCGGAGTCCTTCGCCTCGGCCGCCAGCTTGTAGGTGGTGGACCGCTCCAGCTGGGCGGTCGGCTTCCAGCTGGTCTTGTCGGCGGATATCTGGCCGCTGACCTCCGTGCCCTCCGACGTCGTCATCTTCACGTCGGTGAGCGTGCCCTTGCTCACGGTGACGGCGGCGGAGTTGTTGATGGAGGCGTTGTCCGAGCCGTCCTCGGGTGTGATCTTGATCTGGGCCTCGGAGGTCTTCTTCGCCGCGGCCTCGTCGACCTTCGACTGGGAGCTGTCGCCTCCGTCGCCCCCGGAGGCGCTGTCGTCGCCTCCGGAACACGCCGAGAGCATCAGCACTCCGCCGAGCAGTGCGGACGCGACCGTCAGGCCCTTGCGCCGCTTACTGACCGTCATCACACGCTTCTCCATCGTTGCCGAATTCCCCAGAACCCCGAGTGTCCCCGTCAAAACCTGAGTGCCCCCGCCGGGACCCGTGAGTCCTCACCAGGACTCGAGAGTCCTCATCCCGAACTTTCAACGCTACGACCGGTGCGTCCGGTTCCCCAGGTCGCGCAGGTGTGGGGATCACCACGTCCGTGACGGACGGGGCCGGTCGTTACGGGTGCGGTCGGTGCGCCGCTTGAGACGCGAAGACCCCGGGCGGCGGTTGCCGCCCGGGGTCACGAATTCCGGACAGCTCAGCCGTCGCTGTCGTCGCCATCATCCTCGTCGAGGTCCCAGTCCGGCGAATCGGGGTCGTAGTCGATCCGTTCACTGCTCCAGGAGGCCTGCTGGAGCTCGATCCCCGGCACCTGGCTGACCAGGTCGAACGGATCCACGAGGTACGCGAGGGCCTCCGCGGTGTCCTCCGTCACAGCGCCCTCGGCATGGGCTCGTTCCGCCGCCGGCATCTCCGCCTCGTCGGCGATCCGGCGCAGCGCGGACTTGGTGACCGCGTCCGCGTCGTCGACCTCGAGAACGAGTTCCACCCGAAGCCGTACAAACCGTGATGTCTCTGGAGTGCTCATGGCGCGAGCGTACGTCCAGGTCCTCCCGTGACTTTCCCGTGACCCGCGACTTTCACTAACATCGCCCCACACGGCCAATTCGCCGACGTCACAAGGGGATCGATATTCCGTGTCATCCGCTCGCCGCCCGTTGCTGACCGCCACCGCCGCGGCGTCCCTGCTGGGCGCCCTGTGGTTCGTCCCGTCCGCCAACGCGACGTCGCACTCCCCGGTGAGAGACGCGGTCTCGACGAGCCCGTCGCCGCAGGTCACGGAGCAGGCCCGGATCGCGGCGACGACCGCGGACACCTCCGTCACCGGCACCCGCCTCGCCGACACCGGCAGCTTCGACAGCACGCCGTACGTGATCGGCGGGACCTTCTGCCTCACGCTGGGCGCGGGGTTCGTCGTGTACTCGGTGCGCCGGGAACGGCTCGGTTTCTGACGGTCGTTGACGCGGGGCCCCGCCGGACGACGGGACCCCTGCCGTGCTACTGGAGCGGCCCGGTGACCTTCTCGACCGCGGCCAGCAGCCGCCCGTCGCGCACGAACGCGTCCGCGGCGGCCAGGTCGGGCGCGAGGAACCGGTCCGGCCCCGGGCCCTGGACTCCCGCCTCACGCGCGGCGTCGATGACCGCCTGCGACGCCGGCGCCGGGGTCAGGCCCTCGCGCAACTCCACGGCGCGCGTGGCGGCGTAGAGCTCGATGGCGATCACCCGGGTGAGATTGTCGACGGCCGTGCGCAGCTTGCGCGCCGCCGACCAGCCCATCGAGACGTGGTCCTCCTGCATCGCGGAGGACGGGATCGAGTCGGCGGACGCCGGTACGGCGAGCCGCTTCAGCTCACTCACCAGAGCGGCCTGGGTGTACTGAGCGATCATCAGGCCCGAGTCCACACCCGCGTCGTCGGCGAGGAACGGCGGCAGGCCGTGGCTGCGGTTCTTGTCGAGCAGCCGGTCGGTGCGCCGCTCGGCGATCGAACCGAGGTCGGCGGCGGCGATGGCCAGGAAGTCCAGGACGTAGGCGACGGGCGCCCCGTGGAAGTTGCCGTTGGACTCCACGCGCCCTCCCCCAGTGCCGAAAGCCTGGGAGGTGCCCCCAGGCAGTACGACCGGGTTGTCCACGGCGGCGGCCAACTCGCGGTCGGCGACCAGCCGGGCGTGCGTCATGGTGTCCCGCCCGGCGCCGGCGACCTGCGGTGCGCAGCGCACCGAGTAGGCGTCCTGGACGCGCGGGGCGTCGTCCTGGTGGTGCCCGGTCAGGCCCGACCCCTTCAGCACGGCCAGCATGTTGGCGGCGCTGGCGGCCTGGCCGGGGTGCGGCCGGATGGCGTGCAGTTCGGGCGCGAGGACCTTGTCGGTGCCGAGCAGGGCCTCCAGGGAGAGGGCAGCGGTGACGTCGGCGGACCGGTAGAGCGTCTCCAGGTCGGCCAGGGCCATCACCAGCATGCCGAGCATGCCGTCGGTGCCGTTGAGGAGGGCGAGGCCCTCCTTCTCGCGCAGTTCGACCGGCTGGATGCCGTGCGCGGCGAGGAGTTCGGCGGCCGGGCGTACGACGCCGTCGGGGCCCTCGGCGTCACCCTCGCCCATGAGCGCCAGGGCGCAGTGGGACAGCGGCGCGAGGTCGCCGGAGCAGCCGAGGGAGCCGTACTCGTGCACGACGGGGGTGATCCCGGCGTTGAGGAGGTCGGCCATGGTCTGCGCGACCTCGGGCCGGACGCCGGTGTGCCCGGAGCAGACGGTCTTCAGTCGCAGGAACATCAGGGCGCGGACGACCTCGCGCTCCACGGCCGGGCCCATCCCGGCGGCGTGCGAGCGGACGATGTTGCGCTGGAGCTGCGCGCGCAGCTCCGGGCTGATGTGCCGGGTCGCCAGGGCGCCGAAGCCGGTGCTCACGCCGTACACGGGGTCCGGCTTGGCCGCCAGCGCGTCCACGATCTCGCGGGCCGCGGCGAGGGCGGCCACGGCCTCCTCGGAGAGCTCGACGCGGGCGCCGCCGCGCGCCACGGCGAGCACGTCGGACGCGGTCACCCCGGACGTCCCCACCACCACAGTGTGCATATCCATATTCAGGAGCGTACGCAGTGAATTCGATGATGTCACCACTGGGGAGCACGTTCACCCCTTACCGAATACGTCACACGCCGCGGTTACCGGTCACACCGCCGGACCGGGGTCAGGGCGCGTGCCTGCCGCGGAAGCGCCGGCGCTCCCCGCCCTCCTCCTCGGAGGGCTCGTCCGCGAGCCGCAGCACGGGATCGTCGGGCCCGGCACGGCCCGCCACCACCGGCCTGTCCGCCCGCTCGGCCTTGGCCCGGTACTGGGCGGCGTCGGCGAGCCGGAACAGCCGCCGGGCGGAGCGCACCGGCCCGATCGGGTCCTCGGTGGACGCGACCCCGCAGGCCACCCCGTCTCCGAGCTCCAACTCGGCGGCCCTGCGGCACAGTTCGCCCGCTGCCTTCACGACCTGGTCGGCGGGTGGCCCGACCGCGAGCAGACAGAACTCGTCCCCGCCGAGCCGCGCGGCCAGCGCCCCCGGCAGCATGGCCCCGCACAGCGACAGCACCGACCCGAACCGCTCCAGGAGCCGGTCCCCGGCAGCGTGCCCATGGGTGTCGTTGACCCGCTTGAGCCCGTTCAGATCGCAGACGACGAGGCTCACGACGGCGCCGTCCCGGCGGTGCCGCTCGATCGCCCGCTCCAGGCGCACGTCCACGGCGCGGCGGTTGGCCAGACCGGTGAGGGAGTCGGTGAAGGCGAGCCGTCGGGCCTCCTCCAGCCGCTCGGTCTGGGCGAGGCCCGCGGCCACTACGGAGGCGAGGACCGTGGCGAAGTCGGCGTCGCCCCGCCCGAAGACGGCCTCACCGGCCGGGCGTGCGACATACAGTTCGCCCCAGGCCCGCCCGTGCAGCACGATGGGCGCGACGACGCAGCAGCCGCGCCCCCGGCGGCGCAGGGCGGCGACCCGCTGATGGCAGTACCCGGGCTCCCGGCCGGCGGCGGGCCCCTCGGCGGTCTCCACCCACGCGTCGGGCTCCCCGCCTCCGGCCCACTGCTCGTGCAGGAACTCGGTGATCTCCGCGAACTGGTGCACCGGGTAGGCCTCGTCCTCGGGGAACTCCTCCTCCCCCTCGGCCAGCTCGCCCACGTTCACCAGGACCCTCAGCCGCCCGAGCTCCCGCTCCCAGACCGACAGCGCGGCGAAACTCCCACCCAGCGCCCGGCACGCCCCGGCGGCGGCGGCACGCCACGCCTCACGCGACCCGTGCGCGGCCGCCATCCCCTGAGCCAACGCGACGACGGCCGCCAGCCGTCTGTCCTCACCCATCACTCCAGGCTAGGGAGTTTCCGGCCAGACTGACCTGTTTACGACGCGAACGGGGACGACTGTTGTCACGGGGGTCCGCTCCGGTGACATCGCCGGAGTCCGCTCCGCTGGTGCCACCGGATCCGCCCGGGTCCCTACTCCCCCGGCCACTGCGGCTTGCGCCGCTCGTTGAAGGCCGCGACGCCCTCCGCCCGGTCCCCCGAGAACGCCGTGGTCCGCCACGCCGCGTCCTCGACCTCCAGCCCGGCCCGCAGATCCAGCCCCTGCCCGAGCCGCAGCGCCCGCTTCGCCGCCCGCAACCCCACCGGGGAGTTCCCGGCGATCCGGCCCGCCAGGGCCAGCGCCTCCTCGCGGTCCCGCCCCTCCTCCACCAGCTGATCGACCAGCCCCAACTCGCCCGCC
>NZ_JAIGQA010000275.1:0-7671 GCF_019733245.1 Streptomyces sp. WAC04114 | reverse complement strand
GGCGCTCGTGGCCCGCTCGGGGAAGGTACGCGCCCGTGTCCCGGCCGTACCGGCGACTGCGCGGGACACCACCGGCGCCGGTGACGCCTTCACCGGCGCGTTCCTCGCCGCCCTGCTGGCGGGCGCCAATGTGGCGTGCTGGGCGGCGCACCGGGCCGCCGCGATCCGTGCCGCGAGGCGTACGTTGCCGCGGACCGCCGCCAGATTGGCGCTCAGGGAGGCGCCGTCCGTGTGCCGCACCAGATGGTCGAGCAGGAACGGCGTGACCGCCTGCCCGGTGATGCCTTCCTCCTCGCAGGCATGCAGAGCGCCGGCGAGCACGCGCGCGTGCAGGTCCGGATCGAGCTGCTCCTCCTCGGGGACGGGGTTGGCGACGATCAGCGCCGACTCCGGCCCGCCGAGCGCGTCCTGGGCCCGCATGACGCCCGCCACCTGCTCCGGCGTGTCCAGCGTCCAGTCCACCGGATGCCCCGAGTCGGAGAGGTAGAAGCCGGGGAACCGGCCGGTGCCGTAGCCCGCCACGGCGATCCCCAGCGTCTCCAGCCGCTGCAGGGTCGCGGGCACGTCCAGGATCGACTTCACCCCGGCACACACCACCGTGATGCGCGTGCGCGACAGCAGCCCCAGGTCGGCCGACTCGTCCTGCGTCACCGTCCACTCCCGGTGCACCCCGCCGAGCCCGCCCGTCGCGAAGACCCGCACGCCCGCCTGCGCCGCCAGCAGCGCGGTCGCCGACACCGTGGTCGCCCCGCTGGCCCCGGACGCCACCGCGAGCGGCAGATCACGGTGGCCGAGCTTGCGGATCCCGTCCTCGTTCGCGACCCGCTCCAGCTGCTCCTTGTCCAGGCCGACGTGCGGGCGCCCGTCCAGCACGGCGATCGTGGCGGGGACCGCGCCCTCCTGCCGTACTGCCGTCTCCAGCTCCAGCGCGACCTGGAGGTTGCGCGGCCGGGGCAGCCCGTGCGCGATGATCGTGGACTCCAGGGCGACGACGGGCCGGCCCGCGTCGATCGCCTCCCGCACTTCCTCGGACACCACCAGCACCACGCGCCTGCCTCCTGTCAGTCGGTCAGTCGTCTTCCCTCATCTCTGGCGACCGGCGGGCCTGGCCAAACCCTTGCGGGCTGCCGGAGTGGTCACGAGCCTGGAGTACATGACGGACCACACACCACGCCTCGACCATGTCGTCCTCTGGGTGCGCGACCCGGTCTCCGCAGCCGACTTCTACGAGAAGGCCGTCGGCCTGGAGGCGGTACGGCTCGCGGAGTTCGCGGCGGGTGAGGCGCCGTTCCCCTCCGTGCGCGTCAACGACGAGACCATCCTCGACCTCATGCCGCTGAGCTTCGTGGAGCGCATGACGATGCTCCCCGGCTCCGCCGAGAGCGCCGGGCATCCGGTCAACCACGTCTGCCTGTCGCTGCCACGGGGCGACTTCGACGCCCTCCTCAGCCGCCTCGAGGAGCGCTCCGTACCGATGTCCGACCTTGCGCACGACTCCTTCGGAGCCCGGGGCAAGGCCACCCGCAGCTTCTACTTCCGCGACCCGGACGGCAACGTCTTCGAGGCCCGGCACTACGACTGACCAGGCCCGCCTCCTAGAAGAGCGGCTCGGGGAGCACGCCTTCCAGGGCGAGCAGCCTCCGCTTGGTCTCCAGGCCGCCCCCGAAGCCGCCGATGCCGCCGCCGCTCTCGACGACCCGGTGACAGGGCACCACCACCGGCAGCGGGTTGGCGCCCATCGCCATGCCCACGGCCTGGGCCGCACCCGGCTGCCCGACCCGCCCGGCCAGGTCGCCGTAGCCGACCACCTGGCCGTACGGCACGCCCGAGGCCAGCTCGCGCAGGACCTCCCGGTTGAAGCCGGAGATCAGCGACCAGTCCAGCGGCAGGTCGAAGTCGCGTCGCTCACCCGCGAAGTAGGCCTGGAGCTGGCGTATCGCCTCGGCCAGCAGCGGGGAGCCGGGCGCCTCGACGGGTTCGGTGCCCAGGCGCGCCGCCAGCCGCTCGACGGCCTTGTCCCGCACCGCGTCCGTGGCGTGGAACACGACGTTGACCAGGCCGTCCCGGCTCGCGGCCAGCAGCAACGGCCCGATCCCGCTCTCGACGACCGCCCACACGATCCGCGGCTCGGCCTGCTCTCGGCTGTCCATGTGCCCACAGTAGGACCCACCACTGACAACGCGGCCCGGCGGAACATCCGATCAGCCGCCCACGGCCTGTCGCACCACGTCCGGCCTGTTCGTGATGATCCCGTCGACCCCGTACCCGGCGACCCGCTGGGCGGTCCTCGCGTCGTCGACCGTCCAGGCGAAGACCTCCATCGGCCTGCCGTGCGGCCCGTCGAACGCCTGCACGGAGGACACGTACGCCGGGGACAGCGAGCTGTACGAGGGGTTGATCTGGTCGGCGAACTCGGCGCAGTCGAGCAGATCCGACACCGGCGGCGTCCCCAGGAGGCCCGTCTTCACACCGGGCTTCAGCTCGTGCACCGTCCGCACGCTGTCCGCGCTGAAGCTCTGCACGATCAGCCGGCCCGCCAGGTGCGACCGGTCGAGCCAGCCCTCGTTGCCGAGGACCTTCAGCGTCTGCCGTTCGATGCCCGGGTACAGCTCGGGGTTCTTGATCTCCAGGAGCAGCTTCTGGCGGTGGCGCTCCAGGCGGTGCACGAACTGCTCCAGCGTCGGCACGCGCGCGCCCGCGTACGCGGGTCCGAACCAGCTGCCCGCGTCCAGCCGGGCGATCTCCGCGGCGGTGAAGTCCTTCACCTTCCAGGGAGCCCGGCCGGGGAAGACCTCCTCGGCGTCGGTGGTGCGGCGCAGGTTGTCGTCGTGGAGGACGACCAGCTCGCCGTCCCGCGTGCGCTGCACGTCGTTCTCCACCCAGCGGATGCCCAGCTCCGCCGCTCTGTCCACGGCGGCCAGGGTGTTCTCGGGCGCGTACGCGGAGGCACCCCGGTGGGCGATGACCAGCGGCGACGTGCCGTCCTGCGTGGCACTGGCGGGGGAGACGGGGAACAGCAGGACGGCGGTCCCCAGGAGTGCGGTGGTCGAGGCGGCGACAGCGCGCGCGTGCATGCGTACTCCTCGCGACGAGCGAACGGCGACAAACATCACAGACAGCACAACTGTGACAGCAGAGGGTCAACGCGAGAGGGGCGCAGGATGGCCACACGTTGAACGGAGATGTCCCAACTCCGCTCACTGGTACCGCACAACTGCGGCAAGGCCGTGTTTCTTTGCCGGAAAGTCGTTCGACCATTCCGGTGGGGGTCATACTCTCTGCGTCAACCCTGACCGCTCACGGCGGTCCTGGGCGGGGGCGCACATCGGGAATTCCGGGACGTACAAGGGCGGGAAGGGCAGCCGCGCATGCAGGGCACGGTCGACGGATTCAGCTATGGCCTGGTCACACCCCTGGTGGCCTACTTCATGGCCTGCCTCGGCGGCGCGCTGGGCCTGCGCTGCACCACCAGATCCATGCTCGTCGCCCAGTCCTGGCGCCCCGGCTGGCTCGCCCTCGGCTCCGCCGCCATCGGCTCCGGCATATGGACCATGCACTTCGTCGCCATGATGGGGTTCACGGTCCGAGGGGCCCCGATCCACTACGACAAGGCGATGACCTTCGCGAGCCTGGCCGTCGCCATCGTCATGGTGGGCGTCGGGATCTTCATCGTCGGCTACCGGGGAGCCCGTGGGACGGCCCTGTTCACCGGCGGCACCATCACCGGCCTGGGCATCGCGTCGATGCACTACCTCGGCATGGCCAGCATGAGCCTGGACGGAAAACTGGAGTACAACACCGTCACCGTCGGCATCTCCGTCGCCATCGCCATGGCCGCCGCGACCGCCGCCCTGTGGGCCGCCGGCCAGGTCAGGGGCTTCCTGTGGAGCGTGGGCGCGAGCCTCGTCATGGGCCTGGCCGTCAGCGGCATGCACTACACCGGCATGGCCGCCCTCAGTGTCCACCTGCACGGCACGTCCGAACCCGCCACGGGCGACTCGCCCGCGAGCCTGCTCGCACCCATGCTGATCGGGCCGCTCGCCTTCCTGCTCCTCGCGGGCGTCGTGGTGATGTTCGACCCGCTGATGGTCATGGGGAAGCCCACCGTCGTCCCCGTCGAGCCCAAGCCCGGCATCCCCGCCCACACCCACGTCCGGCACTCCGCCCGCCGCCTGCGGTTCCGCCCCCGCCGCACCGTGGAGCACAGGGGCACCCGCACCCCGCAGAACCGCTGATCAGAGCCCATTGTCAGTGCGGGGTCGTACGGTGGAAGCCATGCGGCCAGTTTCAAAGATCGAACGCACGGTGGCGCCCTTCGAGGTCGTCAGCCCCTACCAGCCGAACGGCGACCAGCCGACGGCCATCGCCGACCTCGCCCGGCGCATCGAGGCGGGCGAGCAGGACGTCGTGCTGCTCGGCGCGACCGGCACCGGAAAGTCCGCCACCACCGCGTGGATGATCGAGAAGCTCCAGCGCCCCACCCTCGTGATGGCGCCGAACAAGACGCTGGCCGCCCAGCTGGCCAACGAGTTCCGCGAGCTCCTGCCGAACAACGCCGTCGAGTACTTCGTCTCGTACTACGACTACTACCAGCCCGAGGCGTACGTCCCGCAGTCGGACACCTACATCGAGAAGGACTCCTCGATCAACGAGGAGGTCGAGCGCCTGCGCCACTCCGCGACCAACTCGCTGCTCACCCGCCGCGACGTCGTCGTGGTCGCCTCGGTCTCCTGCATCTACGGCCTCGGCACCCCGCAGGAGTACGTGGACCGCATGGTCCCCCTCAAGGTCGGCGAGGAGATCGACCGCGACGAGCTGCTGCGCCGCTTCGTGGACATCCAGTACACGCGCAACGACATGGCCTTCACCCGCGGCACCTTCCGCGTCCGCGGCGACACCATCGAGATCTTCCCGGTCTACGAGGAGCTGGCCGTCCGCATCGAGATGTTCGGCGACGAGATCGAGGCGCTGTCCACCCTCCACCCGCTCACCGGCGAGATCATCAGCGACGACGAGCAGCTCTACGTCTTCCCGGCCTCCCACTACGTCGCGGGCCCCGAGCGTCTGGAGCGGGCCGTCAACGACATCGAGAAGGAGCTGGGAGAGCGCCTGACGGAGCTGGAGAAGCAGGGCAAGCTGCTGGAGGCCCAGCGCCTGCGCATGCGGACCACGTACGACATCGAGATGCTGCGCCAGATCGGCAGCTGCTCCGGCGTGGAGAACTACTCGATGCACTTCGACGGCCGCTCGCCCGGCTCCCCGCCGAACACCCTGCTGGACTACTTCCCGGACGACTTCCTCCTCGTCATCGACGAGTCGCACGTCACCGTCCCGCAGATCGGCGCCATGTACGAGGGCGACGCCTCCCGCAAGCGCACCCTCGTCGACCACGGCTTCCGGCTGCCCTCCGCCCTGGACAACCGCCCCCTGAAGTGGGAGGAGTTCCAGGAGCGCACCGGCCAGACGGTCTATCTGTCGGCCACGCCGGGCAACTACGAGATGTCCCGCTCGGACGGCTTCGTCGAGCAGATCATCCGCCCCACCGGCCTCGTCGACCCGGAGGTCGTCGTCAAGCCCACCGAGGGCCAGATCGACGACCTGGTGCACGAGATCCGGCTGCGCACGGAGAAGGACGAGCGCGTCCTGGTCACCACGCTCACCAAGAAGATGGCCGAGGACCTCACGGACTACTTCCTGGAGCTGGGCATCCAGGTGCGCTATCTGCACAGCGACGTCGACACCCTGCGCCGCGTCGAACTGCTGCGTGAACTGCGCGCCGGCGAGTACGACGTGCTGGTCGGCATCAACCTCCTGCGCGAGGGCCTCGACCTGCCCGAGGTGTCCCTGGTGGCGATCCTGGACGCCGACAAGGAGGGCTTCCTGCGCTCCGGCACGTCCCTGATCCAGACCATCGGCCGCGCCGCGCGCAACGTGTCCGGCCAGGTCCACATGTACGCCGACAAGATCACTCCGGCGATGGAGAAGGCCATCGAGGAGACCAACCGGCGCCGCGAGAAGCAGATCGCGTACAACACGGAGCGGGGCATCGACCCCCAGCCGCTGCGCAAGAAGATCAACGACATCGTCGCCCAGATCGCCCGCGAGGACATCGACACCGAGCAACTGCTCGGCTCGGGCTACCGCAATGCCAAGAAGGACGGCGGGGGTACGAAGGCGCCCGTGCCCTCCCTCGGCAAGGCGGCCGGGGCGTCCAAGTCAGCCAAGGGCAAGGGCAAGGGCAAGGCCGAGGAGACGGTGCCGACCGACCGCCCCGCGGCCGAACTGGCCGGGCAGATCGAGGAGCTCACCGCGCGGATGCGGGCCGCCGCCGCGGAGCTCCAGTTCGAGATCGCGGCCCGGCTGCGCGACGAGGTCTCCGAGATGAAGAAGGAACTGCGCCAGATGAAGGAGGCGGGTCTGGCCTGACAGCGTGCCGCGTACGCGCAGTGTTGCAAGACCGACACAAAGTGCGGACCGGGGTGGGTCGCTGTCAGTGCCCCTGCGTAAGGTGCTGGTCAACCGCGACTTCGCGGCAACAGGGGACGTTTGAGAGGGGAATCAGCGCGTGACCGTCAACATGACCAAGGGTCAGGCCATCAGTCTGCAGAAGAACGACGGCGGCAGCCTGACTGCGGTTCGTATGGGTCTCGGCTGGCAGGCGGCTCCCCGGCGCGGCCTGTTCGGCTCGCGCACGCGAGAGATCGACCTCGACGCCTCCGCCGTCCTGTTCGCGGACAAGCAGCCGGTCGACGTCGTCTTCTTCCGCCACCTGGTGAGCGACGACGGCTCGGTGCGTCACACCGGTGACAACCTCGTCGGCGGTGTCGGCCAGGGCGGCGACGACGAGGCGATCCTCGTCGACCTCGCGCGCGTCCCGGTCCACATCGACCAGATCGTCTTCACCGTGAACTCCTTCACGGGCCAGACCTTCCAGGAGGTGCAGAACGCGTTCTGCCGCCTGGTGGACGAGACCAACGGCCAGGAGCTCGCCCGCTACACGCTCGCCGGCGGCGGCCAGTACACGGCCCAGATCATGGCCAAGGTCCACCGCGCGGGTCAGGGCTGGTCGATGACGGCCCTGGGCAACCCGGCCAACGGGCGCACCTTCCAGGACCTGATGCCGGCGATCCTGCCGGTGCTCTGACGCACGGCGGGCCCCGGACCGGCGGGCCCGGCGAGCAGCACACGACTTCACACAACGACACAGGGGGACGAAGGCGATGACGGCCGAGCTGGTGCGGGGGCAGAACCACCCGCTCTCCCAGGCCCGTCTCGAGATCCGGATCTCGGCCGGTACGCCGACCGTGGCCGTGGCCGCGCTCGGCGACGAGAACGGCCGGATCCACGGCGTGGAGTGGGTGGCCCACCCGGGCGCACCCACCCAGCCGGGTCTCGAGGTCTCCCGGCAGGCCGCCGCCGACCACCGTCTCGCGGTGGATCTGGACGCCGTGCCGGAGGCCGTCCACCGTGTCAGCGTGCTGCTCGCCCTGCCCGCCGGCGGGACGGGCCCGGTCCGTTTCGGTGCCGTGGCGGCCCCGTTCGTCGCCGTCACCGGCCTCGGCGGCGACGAGGTCGCCAGCTACACCATCACCGGTCTGGAGGCCGAGTCGGCCGTCGTCGCCCTGGAGCTCTACCGCCGCCAGGACGCCTGGAAGGTGCGCGCCGTCGGCC
>NZ_JAIGQA010000274.1:0-7768 GCF_019733245.1 Streptomyces sp. WAC04114 | reverse complement strand
GGGTCGGGGGCCGTCCGGTGCGGCTGGTGGGCATCGCCGCTCACCCTGCCATGCCGGACGGGGGCGTTGCGCGGTGAACGCCCCCAGGCCGCTCGGGCACCAGCCACATCCGTGTCACGCGTCCCTCCCAGGTACGCCCGGCACCGCCGCCGGGCGAGGCGGACCCGGGTCAGCCGTCGGCGGAGCCGAGCTCACGAACGGCGTCCGCGAAAGCGTCCCCGCGCTTGTTGTAGTTGGCGAACATGTCCATGGAGGCACAGGCCGGGGCCAGCAGCACCGTGTCGCCCGCCTGAGCGAGTCTGTGCGCCTCCTGGACCGCCGCGCGCATCGCCCCAGTGTCTGTCCGGTCGAGGTCGACGACGGGTACCTGCGGGGCGTGTCGCGCGAGGGCTTCCCGGATGAGCGCGCGGTCCGCGCCGATCAGCACGGCGCCCCGCAGTCGCTTCGCCGACTTGGCCACCAGTTCGTCGAAGGTCGCGCCCTTCGCGAGCCCGCCCGCGATCCACACGATCGGCTCGTACGCCGCCAACGAGGCTTGTGCGGCATGCGTGTTGGTGGCCTTGGAGTCGTCGACGTAGGCGACCCCGTCCACGTCCGCCACGTGCGCGATGCGGTGGGCGTCCGGGGTGAACGCCCTGAGGCCGTCCCGTACGGCCCTGGCGGGCACGCCGTAGGCGCGGGCGAGGGCCGCAGCGGCGAGGGCGTTGGCGATGTTGTGCGGGGCCGGCGGGGTGACGTCGCCGACCTCGGCGAGTTCCTGGGCGTTCTTGTGCCGGTCCTCGACGAAGGCGCGGTCGACCAGGAGGCCTTCCACGACGCCGAGTTGGGACGGGCCCGGGGTGCCGAGGGTGAAGCCGACGGCGCGGCAGCCCTCCTCGACGTCGGCCCCGCGGACCAGGTCCTCGGTGGCCTTGTCGGCGACATTGTAGACGCAGGCGACCCGATTGCCCTCGTAGATACGGCCCTTGTCGGCGGCGTACGCCTCCATGGAGCCGTGCCAGTCCAGGTGGTCGGGGGCCAGGTTCAGCACCGCGGCCGAGTGGGCGCGCAGGGAGGGCGCCCAGTGCAGCTGGTAGCTGGAGAGCTCCACGGCGAGGACGTCGTAGCGCTCCTCGCCGAGGACCGCGTCCAGCAGGGAGACGCCGATGTTGCCGACGGCGGCGGTGCGCAGGCCCGCCGCCTTCAGGATCGAGGCGAGCATCTGGACGGTCGTCGTCTTGCCGTTGGTGCCCGTGACGGCGAGCCAGTCGGCGGCGTCGGGGCCGCGCAGGCGCCAGGCCAGTTCGACGTCGCCCCAGACCGGGACGCCCGCCTGCTCGGCCGCCGCGAACAGCGGCTTGTCCGGCTTCCAGCCGGGCGCGGTGACGATCAGCTCGGAGCCCTCGGGGAGGGTGTCGCCGTCGCCGAGGCGCACGGTGATGCCGAGCGCCTCCAGCTCGGCCGCCTGCGCCCGGGCGCGCTCGTCGGCGCCGTCGTTGACGACCGTGACGCTCGCGCCGAGGCCGTGCAGCACCTTGGCCGCCGGGACGCCGGAGACGCCGAGCCCGGCGACGGTGACGTGCTTGCCCTGGAAGTCGAAGGGCTCCGAGGAGGTCACTTGTCCGCTGCCCATCCTGCGTAGAAGAGGCCAAGTCCGACGATCACACAAATGCCCTGGATGATCCAGAAACGGACCACGACGAGCACTTCGGACCAGCCCTTGAGCTCGAAGTGGTGCTGAAGTGGCGCCATCCGGAAGACGCGCTTTCCGGTGAGGCGGAAGGAGCCGACCTGGATCACCACGGACATGGTGATGAGGACGAACAGGCCGCCGAGGATGGCCATCAGCAGCTCGGTGCGCGAGCAGATCGCGAGGCCGGCGAGCACACCGCCGAGCGCGAGCGAACCGGTGTCACCCATGAAGATCTTGGCCGGCGAGGTGTTCCACCACAGGAAGCCGAGACAGGCGCCCATGAGCGCGGAGGCCACCACCGCGAGGTCGAGGGGGTCACGCACCTCGAAGCAGGCGCCCGGGTTGGTCAGCGTCTGCGCGTTGGCGCAGGACTCCTGGAACTGCCAGACGCCGATGAAGGTGTAGGCGCCGAAGACGAGCACCGAGGCGCCGGTCGCCAGACCGTCCAGACCGTCGGTCAGGTTCACGCCGTTCGACATCGCGAGGATCATGAACAGCGCCCAGACCACGAACAGCACGGGGCCGATCGTCCAGCCGAAGTCCGTGATGAACGACAGCTTCGTGGAGGCCGGGGTGTTGCCGCGGTTGTCCGCGAACTGCAGCGACAGCACCGCGAAGCCGATGCCGACGATCAGCTGGCCGGCCATCTTCGCCTTGGCGCGCAGGCCGAGCGAACGCCGCTTGACGATCTTGATGTAGTCGTCGAGGAAGCCGACCAGGCCCATGCCGACCATCAGGCCGAGCACCAGCAGGCCCGAGAAGGTCGGCGCCGCGTCGACGTCCGGGTCCAGATAGCCCGTGATCACCTTGGCCAGGAAGTACGCGGCGACGGTCGCCAGGATGAAGGCGATGCCGCCCATGGTGGGCGTACCGCGCTTGCTGGCGTGCTCGCGCGGGCCGTCGTCGCGGATGTACTGGCCGTAGCCCTTGCGCGCGAGGAGCTTGATCAGCAGGGGGGTGCCGACCAGCGTGAGAAAGAGACCAATGACTCCTGCGAACAGGATCTGCTTCATCATCGGGCGGAAACCTCACCCTCGGCACCGGACTCGATGAGCGCCTGCGCCACGCTCTCGAGGCCGACCGAACGGGACGCCTTCACGAGTACGACGTCCCCCGGGCGCAACTCGCTGCGCAACAGGTCGACCGCCGCCTGTGCGTCGGACACGTGCACCGACTCCTCACCCCACGAACCCTCGTTATATGCGCCCAGTTGCAGCCAGGCGGCTTCCCTGCCGCCGACCGCGACGAGCTTGCTGACGTTGAGCCGGACGGCGAGCCGCCCGACCGCGTCGTGCTCGGCGAGAGCCTCGTCCCCGAGCTCGGCCATCTTGCCGAGCACCGCCCACGTACGGCGTCCCTTGCCCATGGCCGCCAGCGCGCGCAGCGCGGCCTTCATGGACTCGGGATTCGCGTTGTAGGCGTCGTTGACGACCGTCACGCCGTCCGGGCGCTCGGTGACCTCCATCCGCCAGCGGGAGAGGGAGCCCGCCTCGGAGAGCGCCACGGCGATCTCGTCAGCGGACATGCCCAACTCGTGGGCGACGGCGGCCGCGGCGAGCGCGTTCGACACGTGGTGCTCACCGTACAGGCGCATGGTCACATCGCTTGCACCGGAGGGTGTGTGAAGCCTGAACGAGGGCTGTCCGGTGTCCGTGAGTCGCACGTTCTCGGCAGAGACGTCCGCTTCGCCGGACTCTCCGAAAAAGATCACCTTCGCCTTCGTACGGGAGGCCATGGCCCGTACGTAGGGGTCGTCCATGTTGAGTACGGCCGTCCCCTCCTCGGGGAGGGACTCGACGAGTTCCCCCTTGGCCTGGGCGATCTGCTCACGGCCGCCGAACTCGCCGATGTGGGCGGACCCGACGTTGAGCACCAGGCCGATCTTCGGAGGGGTCAGTTCCGTGAGGTAGCTGATGTGCCCGATCCCCCGGGCGCCCATCTCCAGGACGAGGAACCTGGTCTCCTCGGTCGCGCTGAGCGCGGTCAGCGGCAGCCCGATCTCGTTGTTGAGGGAGCCGGGCGTGAACACCGTCGGAGCCTTGCGCTGCAGCACCTGCGCGATGAGGTCCTTGGTGCTGGTCTTGCCCGCCGAGCCGGTGAGGGCGACGAGCGTGGCGCCGAGGCGGGCCACGACGTGCCGGGCGAGGGCGCCGAGGGCGGTCTGGACGTCGTCCACGACGATCGCGGGCACGCCGACCGGGCGGGTGCCGAGCACGGCCACCGCTCCCGCCTCGACGACCGCCGCCGCGAAGTCGTGGCCGTCCACGCGCTCCCCGGCGAAGGCCACGAACAGGCTGCCCGGCCCCGCCTCGCGGGAGTCCCGGACGACCGGGCCGGTGACCTGGACGGACGGATCGGGTATGTCGTGCGTCTGCCCGCCGACGACTTCTGCGATCTCGGCGAGGGAGAGGGCGATCACAAGTTCATCCCCTGGGTCTTCTGGATTTTCATCCCTGGGTCTTCTGGATGGCTTCGCGCAGCACCTGGCGGTCGTCGAAGGGACGGACCACCCCGGCGATGTCCTGGCCCTGCTCGTGGCCCTTGCCCGCGACCAGCACGGTGTCGCCCGGCTCGGCGCGGGCGACGGCGGCGGCGATCGCCGCGGCCCGGTCCTCGAAGACCTGCACCTCGCCCCGCTCGTGCGCGGGCACGGACGCCGCGCCCTGGAGCATCGTGGCGAGGATCGCGAGGGGGTCCTCGCCGCGGGGGTTGTCGGAGGTCAGTGTGGCGGTGTCGGCGAGCCGGGCCGCCGCGGCGCCCATGGGCTCGCGCTTGGTCCGGTCCCGGTCGCCGCCGCAGCCGAGGACGATGTGCAGCTTGCCCTCGGTGACCTTGCGCAGGGCGCGCAGCACGGACTCGACGGCGTCGGTCTTGTGGGCGTAGTCGACGACCGCGAGGTAGGGCTGCCCGGCGTCCACGCGCTCCAGACGTCCCGGGACACCGGGGACGGCGGCGACGCCGTCGGCGGCGGCCTGCGGGTCGAGGCCGGCGACGGCGAGGGCGACGATCGCGGCCAGGGTGTTGGCCACGTTGAAGGGCCCGGGCAGCGGCGACTTGGCGCTGATCCGCTCGCCCTTGGGGCCGACGACGGTGAACGTCGAGTCCAGCCGGCCGACCTTGACGTCCTCGGCGCGCCAGTCGGCGTCGGGGTGGCCCTCGGCGGAGTAGGTGACGACCGGGACGGTGGCTTCCTTGGCGAGCCTGCGGCCGTACTCGTCGTCGACGTTGACCACGCCGAGTTTGCCCCGTTTCGGGGTGAACAGCTGCGCCTTGGCCCGGAAGTAGTCCTCCATGTCGGAGTGGAACTCCATGTGTTCCGGGCTGAGGTTGGTGAAGACGCCGATGTCGAAGACACAGCCGTCGACCCGGCCGAGGACCAGGGCGTGGCTGGAGACCTCCATGGCGACCGCGTCGACCCCGCGCTCGCGCATGACGGCGAACAGGGCCTGGAGGTCGGTGGCTTCGGGAGTGGTGCGCTCGGACTTGATGCGCTCGTCGCCGATGCGCATCTCGACCGTGCCGATCAGGCCGGTGGACCTGACCGTCTTCAGGCCGCCCTCGACGAGGTAGGCCGTGGTGGTCTTGCCGGAGGTGCCGGTGATGCCGATCTGGAGCAGGTCCCGGCCGGGGTGGCCGTAGATCGTGGCGGCCAGCTCGCCCATCCGCCCGCGCGGGTCGTCGACGACCAGGACGGGCAGCCCGGACGCGGCGGCGCGCTCGGCGCCGGTCGGGTCGGTCAGCACGGCGGCGGCACCGAGGCCCGCGGCCTGGTTGACGAAGTCGGCACCGTGCAGCCGGGCCCCCGGCAGGGCGGCGTACAGGTCGCCGGGGCGCACCGCCCGGGAGTCGTGGGTGATGCCCGTGACCTCGGCGGCGTTCTCCGGTGTGGAAGCACCCAGCTGAACGGCGAGTTCCGCGAGGGGTGTGGCGGAGACCTGCACCGGCCTGGGCGGCCCGGGGTATGTCACGGGATGGCCCTTCTGGGTGGTTTGGGACTGATCAGCGTGTGGCACGGCGGTGAGCGTACCGGGCGTACCCGCCTCCGGGCGAAGTGAGGGGCCGGGGCTGCTCGGGTTGCCGGGCTCGGGGGTGATCGTTGTCACGGAGGCGGTCCTGGTGGCTCGGTGGGGCTGAGTGCTGATCAGGGCGGTCGGCGCTGATCACTGCTTGGCTGTCACTGCTTGAAGGAGACGGGCAGCTTCGCGGCCTTGGCTCCGGTCGGGGGGACCTGGAGGGACTTCAGTGCGAACTCCATGACCTTCTTGTAGACGGGTCCGCAGATCTGACCGCCGAAGTAGCTGCCCTGGGTGGCGTTCTGGATCGCGCAGTAGACGGTGACGCGGGGCTTGTCGGCGGGTGCGAACCCGGCGAACGACGAGGTGTAGCCGTGGTACTTCCCGGTGGCCGGATCCACACGGTTGGCGGTACCCGTCTTGCCCGCGACGCGGTAGCCGGGGATGCGCGCCTTGGTGCCGGTGCCCTCCTCGTCGTCCACGACGGACTCCAGCATCTGGGCGAGGGTCTTCGCCGTCTTCGCGTCGACGACCCGGTTCTTCGCGGGCTTCGGGGCGGGTGTGAAACGCCCGTCGGGGCCCTTGGTGCCGCGCACGAGGGTGGGTTCGATGCGGACCCCGCCGTTGGCGATGGTCGAGTACACCGAGGCCGCCTGCATGGCGTTGATGGAGACGCCCTGGCCGAAAGGGATCGTGTACTGCTGCGAGGTCGACCACTTGTCGGGCGGGGCGAGGATGCCCTTGGTCTCGCCGGGGAAGCCGAGCCCGGTGTAGCTGCCGAGGCCGAAATCGCGCAGGTAGTCGTAGAGGACCTTGTTGGCCTGGGCCTGGGTCTTCCCCAGCTGTCCGGTGGCCAGGATGGTGCCGATGTTGCTTGACTTGGCCAGGACGCCGTTGAGCGTCAGGTACCAGGTCGGGTGGTCGATGTCGTCCTTGAAGAGCCGGTCCCCGCGGTGCAGCCGGTTGGGCACGACCACATGGGTCCCGGGGGTCGCGGCATTCTCCTGGAGGACGGCCGCCATCGACATGACCTTGGCGGTGGAGCCGGGCTCGAAGGCGTCCTGGAGGGCCGCGTTGCCGAGGGCGGCCGGGTCGGCGTCGGACAGGTCGTTCGGGTCGAAGCCGGGCGAGTTGGCCATGGCCAGGATCTGCCCGGTACGGGTGTCCTGGACGATGACGTAGCCGCGGTCGGCGGCGGACTCCTTCACCTGGTCGCTGATGGCGTTCTGGGCGGCCCACTGGATGTCGCGGTCGATGGTGAGCTCGACGTCGCTGCCGGGCACGGCGGGAGTCTCGGTGGAGCCCGCGGTGGGCACGAGACGGCCGCCGGACTGGGCGTAGCGGATCTTGCCGTCCTTGCCGGCGAGCTGCTTGTTCAGCTGCAGTTCGATGCCGCCGCCGGGCTTGCCCTCGGCGTTGACCCAGCCCAGTATCCCGGCGGCCAGGTCGCCGCCCGGGTACACGCGCTTGCTGGTGGCCACGGAGAAGACGCCCGAGAGGACGTTGGGCGTGGACTTGTCCGCCTCCGCCTTCTTGGCGAGCGCCGACTTGAGGTCCTTGATCTGCTTCCAGACCTGCGGGGTCTGGCGGGAGGCCAGCTTCACGTAGCGCAGGGCCTTGTTCTCCGGCCGCAGCTTCTTGACCAGGTCCTCCTGCTCCTGGCCGAGGATCGGCGCGAGGAAGGCGGCCGCCTGCTCGGGCCCGTCCCCGATCTTCAGCATGTCGGGGGCGAACATGGTGGGGTCGGCGGTGATGTCGTAGGCGTCCTCGCTGGTCGCCAGGGCCACGCCGGACCGGTCGGTGATCTCCCCCCGGTCCGCGGCCAGCACCTGCCCCACGTACCGGTTCTGCTCGGCCTTGGCGGCGTAGGTGCTCGCGTCGACGGCCTGCACCTGGAAGAGCCGCACGACGAAGGCGGTCAGGACCAGGGTCAGCGCGAGTCCGACCAGGCGCAGACGGGGGCGGGGGCTGCCGAGCCGCAGCTGCCTGGGCGCCGCCGGACGGGCCTGCCCCGGCCGCCGGGCCGGACGGGCACCGGGCCCGGGACGGCGCCGGGCGTCGGGGCGGCGTCGGGCGTCGGGGC
>NZ_JAIGQA010000273.1:0-7819 GCF_019733245.1 Streptomyces sp. WAC04114 | reverse complement strand
CTCACGAGACCGTGCGAAGTTTCACATCCCGTTCACACCCCGGGCGGCCGCACCCTCCCGTCGACGGACGGATGCGGCCGCCCGGGGTGTGAACGGGATGTGAAACTTCGCACGGTCTCGTGAGCGGCCGTCTGGGTAGGAACCCTGTTTCGGGGGCGAATGCGACACGGATCCGCTCTTCGTCGCGTCCCTGTGCGAATCCGGTGGTTGCACCACGGACCCGGACTGCGGGACTGTGCATCGAGCACAGTCCAGTCATCGAGCACAGTCCAGTCTTCGCAAAGTGAGGTGTGGGTCACGCGTAGGGGCCCCGTACATGACTTCTTCCCCGGCCAGGCCCCGCACCGGTGCGGTGAGCACGGTGAGCGTCGCCTCCGCCCCCTTCCCGGTGGTGGTCCTGGACGCGGACGGGCACATCGCGGAGCTCAGCGACGAGGCCGGCGCTCTGCTGCCCACGGCGCACGTCGGCCGGCCGCTGTCCTCCCCCACCTGGCTCGCCGGCGCTGACCGGGCCCGGCCGGTCCTCGTCAGCGGGACGGTGGGCGACCGGTCGTTCTCGGCGCATCCCTCCGTGACGGCGGACGGCCGCACGGTCTGGTGGCTGCTGGACGAGACCGCCTACCGCTCCGCGTTGGGAGAGCTGGAGGCCGAGCGTGGCCGCACCCGGTTCCTCACCGAGGCCTCCAGCGCCCTGCTGGCCTCGCTGAACCTGGAACGGTGCATGGAGGTCACGGCGCGCCTGGCCACCGAGCATCTGGCCGACGCCGCGCTGGTCATCGCGCCCACCGCTGCCAAGACACTGCCGGTGGTCGCCTGCGACCACCGCGGCGAACTCACCCGCAGCACCGTGTCCGAGGCGCCGGATTCCGTGCCGGGACTCGCCGAAGCGCTGCGGGGCTTCCCGCCGGTGCCCTCACGGTGGATAGACCCCGCGACGGCCCCGGACTGGCTGACCCCGGCGGGGTTCGGCGAGGTCGGCTCGCTGGTGATCACACCGCTGCCGGGCCACGGCGTACCGGCCGGGGCGCTGATCCTGCTGCGCCGGGCGCAGCAGAACGCGTTCAGCGAGGCCGAGGAGTCGCTGGCCGGGCTGTTCGCCGCCCGGGCCGGCGCGGCGATGTCGGCCGCCCGCCTCTACGCGGAACAGAACTCGATCTCCGACACCCTCATGCGGGAGCTCCTGCCGCCCACCCTGCGGCAGACGGAGGGCGTGGAGTTCGCCGGCGGCTACCGGGCCAGCGGGGACACCGAGCGCGTCGGCGGTGACTTCTACGACGTCCATCCGCCCGGCGAGGACGCCCCGGAGACCCTGGTCGTGCTCGGGGACGTGGCCGGCAAGGGACTGGAGGCCGCGGTCCTCACGGGCAAGATCCGCAACACGCTGCACGCGCTGCTGCCCATGGCCGACGACCACGCCAGGATGCTGCGTCTGGTGAACAACGCGATGCGCACCAGCCACCACACCCGGTTCGCGACCCTCGTGATGGCCTCGGTCCGCCGTGAGGAGCGCGATGTGGTCCTGAGGCTCACATCGGCGGGGCACCCCGCGCCGCTGATCATCCGGCGGGACGGCACCGTGGAGGAGGCCGACACCGGCGGCACCCTGATCGGCGTCCTGCCGGTCATCACCTCCCGCACCGCGCGGGTCCGGCTGGCGCCGGGGGAAACCTGTCTGCTGTTCACCGACGGCGTCACCGAGGCCAGGGGCGGCCCGCTGGGCGACACCATGTTCGGCGAACAGCGCCTCAAGCGCGCGGCGGCCGAGTGCGCCGGGATGCCCGCGGAGGCGGTCGTGGAGCACGTGCAGATGGTCACCTCGCAGTGGATCGGCGACGGACGCCACGACGACATCGCCGTCCTGGCCATCACCGCACCGCGCGGCGCCCACCTCAGTGCGGTGGACGGAGCGACCCGGGGCAGGTACACGGCATGACCGCACCCATCACCGACATCGACGACGGACCGGGCCGCCACGGCGTGGGCGCCCGCCTCGGCGCGTCGCACGACGACGCCGCGTCCGCTCCCTGGACCGACAAGCTGTGGGCCGCCGTCCGCACGGGAGACGAGTACGCGGCCGTCGACGTCGTCACCGACGCCCTGGCGGCGGGTCTCGATGCCGAGTCGGTGCTGCTGGACGTCATCGGCGCCGTGCAGCACAAGGTCGGCCTCGAATGGGCGGCCAACCGCATGAGCGTGGCCGACGAGCACGCCGCCACCGCCATCAACGACCGGGTCATCGCCGTCCTGCCGGCCCGGCGTCCGGCGAACAGCCGGGGCCGGATCACGGTCGCCTGCGTGGACCAGGAGTGGCACGCCCTGCCCGCGCGCCTGGTGGCCGAGACACTGAGGCTGCGCGGCTGGCGGGTGGACTACCTCGGCGCGCAGGTCCCCACCGCCCATCTGATCAGCCACATTCACCGCACCGGACCGGACGCGGTGTGCCTGTCCAGTTCGCTGCCCGTCCGGCTGCCTCTCGCGCACAGCGCGATCACCGCCGTCCAGGCCGCCGGCACCCCGGTCATGGCCGGTGGTCTCGCCTTCGGTGCCGACGGCCGTTACGCCCGCCTGCTGGGCGCCGACGCCTGGGCGCCCGACGCCCGCACGGCGGCGGACCGGCTCGCGGCCGGTCCCCTGACCCGGCCGGTGTCCGCCCACCAGACGATCGACGATCTGCCGCACCTGGGGGACCAGGAGTACACACTGGTCTCCAGGTCCTCCACCCGGCTGGTGCGCGACACCTTCCAGCGTCTGGAACAGCACATCCCCGCGATGCGGGACTACAGCGACGAGCAGCGTGAGCGCACCGCCGAGGACATCGCCCACATCGTCAACTTCCTGACGGCCGCCCTGTACGTCGACTCCGACGAGATCTTCACCGGCTTCCTCGCCTGGACCGCCGAGGTGCTCACCGCCCGTCGCGTCCCGGCGCGCTCGCTGCTGCCGTGCCTGGACCTGCTGGAGGAGCAGCTGCACGACTTCCCCCGCGCCCGCCGGCTCCTCGACGCCGGACGCACCGCGCTCGCCGCCCGCCCCTGACCCCCGAGACGCTGGACGAACTCCGTGACCACCTCCTTCGGCACCGGCCCGCGCACCGTGCGCCTGGCCCTCACCGGCGATCTGGACTACGACACCTGCGGGGAACTGCTGCAGCGGGTGCGGACCGCCCTCGACGGCCGCCCGGAGGTCACGGATCTGCACCTGGACTGCCGGGAGCTGGAGCTGGTCGACTCCATGGGGCTGTCGACCCTGCTCGAGATCCACCGCTCCGCCGGCCGGGACGGCATCGCCTTCCACCTGGAGGGCGTCGGCCCGGCGCTGCGGCGCCTGCTCGAACTCACCGGCACCCACGAGTACCTGACGAGCCCCCAGCGGTCCGGGCCGCCCGCCGAGAGCGGCCACGGCCGCACCTGAGGCGGGGCGTGAAGGGCGCTACGGGCGCAGGGCGCGCAGCAGCAGGTCGGCCAGGTGGTCCGCGACCTGCTGGGGCGTGAGGGGCCCGTCGGGGCGGTACCAGGTCGACAGGTGGTGGACCGAGCCGAAGTGGTAGTCGACCACGAGGTCCGCCGGGGTCGCCTTTGCGAAGACGCCCGACTCCTGGCCCTCCTCCACGAGCGCGCGGAAGCGTTCGTGGTAGCGGCGGCGCTCGGCGCGGACCTGCTTGTCCTTCTCGGGGCTGAGGTGGTGCATGGAGCGCCAGAAGATCATCGCGTCGTCGAGGTTCTCGATGGTCGTCACCACGACGTCCGCGGCGGCGTGCCGCAGCCGCTTCTCCACCGGCTCGTCGGCCCCGGCCACGGCGTCCAGCCGCTCCTGCTGGATGCGCAGCACGCGCGCGTACACCTCGTGCAGCAGGTCGTCCTTGGAGCCGAAGTAGTGGTAGAGCGCCCCCTTGGTGACACCGGCCGCTTCGACGATCTCCTGCACCGAGGTGCGGTCGTAGCCCTGATCGGCGAAGAGCCGGGTGGCGGCGGCCAGGAGCCGCTGAGGCACGGGCGTGCCGTCCGAGTCCGTGGTCCTGGGCACTGCCGCCACCTGCCTTTCCGTTCTGCTGTCAGTTGCCTTGCGTACGGGAACGCAGTTCCCGACGGAGGATCTTCCCACTGGCCGTCTTCGGCAAGTCCGGCAGGATCTCCACCTGGCGCGGATATTTGTAGGCGGCCAGTCTCTCCTTGCAGTAGGCGGCGAGTGCATCCGGGTCCGTGTCGGCGTCCGGCCGCAGGCTGATGTACGCCTTGACGGTCTCCCCGCGGTACCCGTCGGGCACTCCGACGACGGCAGCCTCGCGCACCGCCGGGTGCGTGTAGAGGACGTCCTCGACCTCGCGCGGCCACACCTTGAAGCCGGAGGCGTTGATCATGTCCTTCTTGCGGTCGACGACGTAGAGCCAGCCCTGTTCGTCCATGAAGCCGATGTCGCCGGTGCGCAGTTCGGCACCGGGGAAGGTCTCGGCGGTGGCGTCGGGGCGGCGCCAGTAGCCGGGCACGACCTGCGGGCCCCGGACGACGATCTCGCCCTGCTCCCCGAAGGGCACCTCCTCGCCGGCTTCGTCGACGATCCGTACGACCGTGTCGGGGCCGGGCAGGCCCACGGCGAGGGTTCCGGACACCGGGTCGACCGGCGCCTCCAAACCGGGCGGCACGGAGGCGCAGGGCGCGGTGCACTCGGTCAGTCCGTAGCCGTTGCGAATGTACGGCCCGAAGCCGGCCCGGAACTTCTCCACCAGCGCGGGCGGCAGGGGGGCGCCGCCGGAGGAGATCACCCGGAAGGAGGAGAAGTGGTCGCGGGTGACGGAGGGGTGAGCCGCCAGCGCCATGAAGGCCGTGGACGGTCCGACGGTGTAGTGCGGGCGGTGCTCGGCGAACGCGTCCAGCACCACGCCCGGCTCGAAGCGGTAGGCCAGCACCAGCGTGCCCCCGCTGTTCAGGCAGGCGCCGAGCTGGCAGACCATGCCGGTGATGTGGAACAGCGGCGCGAGCGCGAAGTAGACGGGCCGCTCGGGCAGACCGAGGCCGGTCCGCTGCCGCTCGGCGTTGTACATGATGTTGCCGTGCGTGTTGGTGGCGCCCTTGGGGGTGCCGCTCGTGCCGGAGGTGTAGCTGATCAGCGCGATGTCGGAGGGGCCGGGATCACGGTCCTCGGGCGCCTTGTGCCCGGCCCGTGCCACGGTCACCAGGTCGTCGGCGTCGGGGGCCTGCGGCAGGCGCTCGAAGGTCAGCACGCGCGCGTCGTCGCGGCTCTGGAAGTCCAGCTCGCAGCCGGTGAGCACGATCCGCACGGGCGAGTCGTCGGCCGTCTCGCGCAGATACGACTCCCAGGCCCGGTCCGAGCAGATCAGCGCGGCCACTTCGCCGTCCTTGAGGACGTGGGCCACCTCGCCCGACTTGTACATCGGGTTGACGGGTACGACGACCGCGCCCGCCTTCCACGCGCCCAGCAGGGCGAGCACGAAGTGCGGGGAGTTCTGCAGCAGCACCGCGACCCGGTCGCCGCGCCGGAGTCCGCGGGCCGCGAGGTGGCCGGCGACGGAGTCGCTGAGCTCGTCGCCCTCGCGGTAGGTCAGCCGGCCGTCGAAGTAGGCCAGGAAGTCGCTGCCGGGCGTCTCGGCCACGGCGGCGCGCAGGGCGTGCACGAGGGAGCCGGCCGGGCTGATCTCGCCCTTCTGGGCGTCGCTGAGCAGGCCGAGCCAGGGCTTGGCCGCGTAACGGGACTCGGTCACCGGGCCTCCTCCCACTGCTGCTGAATGCGGTTCATGCCGGACAGCCACCGGTCCGGGTCACCGGCCCGGGCCTGGTGGTAGGCGGCGACCTCGGGGTGGGGCAGGATCAGGAAGTGGTCCGCCTGGATACCCTTCAGCAGCGCGTCCGCCACGGTCTCCGGCTCGATCGCGTTCGGCCGGAGCACGAGGTCGCCGGCGCTGCCGGTGGCGGCCAGCATGTCGGTGCGGACGCCCTGCGGGCAGATCGCGTGGACCTTCACGCCCCGGTGCCGGTAGGTCAGGGACAGCCACTCGGCGAAGGCGAGCGCGCCGTGCTTGGTGACGGCGTAGGGCGCGGCGCCGATCATGGTGAGCAGCCCGGCCGCGGACACGGTGGAGACGAACCGGCCGCTGCCGCGCTCCAGCCAGGCGGGCAGCAGTTCCTGAGCGGCCCGCACATGAGCCATGACGTTCACGTCCCAGGACAGGGCCCACGCCTTCTCGTCCAGCGGCTGCCCGGGCTCGATCCCGTCGGCGGCGACACCGGCGTTGGCGCAGTAGACGTCGACGTTCCCGCCGAGCGCGTCGCGGGCGTCGGCGACGATCGCCGAGGCGTCGCCGGGTACGGCGATGCCGCCGATGTCGTCCGCGACCTGCTTGGCCCGCTCGGCGTCGAGGTCGTTGACGACGACCCGGGCCCCTTCGGCGGCGAACCGCCGGGCGAGCGCGGCCCCGATCCCGCCGCCCGCCCCCGTGACAACGACTCCGGCCTCTTGAAAGGCTCCCACCATCGGTCTCCTCGTTCGCGGCTCAGCAATGCCGCCAGACTAACCGGTCGGTATGTTTCAAGGAAGGGGTAACCGCAACACCCTTAGGGGCGCGGGGAACTGCGCGATCAGCCACAACGAAGCGGCACAAAACGGACCACGGAGGTCACCGCATGCGCCCTTCCAGACGAACCGTACTCACCACCGCCGCGGCCGCAGCCTTATCCGCCACCCCCACCGCAGCCGCCGCCCAGGGCCAAAGGCACCTGCGCACCGGCTTCGAACGCCTCGCCCACGACGGCTACACCCTGCTGGAGGGCCAGAAGGCCGGCATCGTCACCAACCCCACCGGCATCACCCGCGACGCCCGCCACATCGTCGACGTCATGCACGCCGACCCCCGCGTCGACCTCACCGCCGTCTTCGGCCCGGAGCACGGCTTCCGCGGCACCGCCCAGGCCGGCGGCTCCGAGGGCCGCTACGACGACCCGGCGACCGGCCTGCCGGTCTACGACACGTACCTCAAGAGCGGCCGGGCGCTCGCGGACATCTTCACCGCGTCCGGCGTGGACACGGTCGTCTTCGACATCCAGGACGTCGGCGCCCGCTTCTACACGTACATCTGGACGCTGTACGACTGCATGGAGGCCGCCCAGCTCGCCGGCAAGCGGTTCGTCGTGCTGGACCGGCCGAACCCGGTGACCGGCCGCGCGGCCCTCGGCCCGGTCCTGCACAAGGAGTTCGCCACTTTCGTCGGGCGGCAGCCCATCTCCCAGGCCCACGGGATGACCGTCGCCGAGCTGGCGCGGCTGTTCAACGAGGAGTTCCTGCCCGAGGCCGTGGCCCTGGAGACCGTGACGATGTCGGGCTGGAGGCGCTCGGACTTCTACGACGCCTCCGGGCTGCCCTGGGTGCCGCCGAGCCCGAACATGCCGACGCCGGACACGGCCCTGGTGTATTCGGGGACGTGCCTGCTCGAGGGCACGAGCCTGTCGGAGGGGCGCGGCACGACCCGGCCGTTCGAACTGCTGGGCGCGGAGGGCGTCGACCGGCGCTGGGCGGCCGCGGCGAACGAACTCGCCCTGCCCGGCGTGCGGTTCAGGGAGGCCTGGTTCGCGCCCACGTTCTCGAAGTTCCAGGGGAAGACGATCGGCGGTGTGCAGGTCCATGTGCACGACCGGGACGCCTTCGATCCGGTCCGCACGGGCATCGCCCTGCTCGTCACCGCGAAGCAGGTCTGGAGCGGTTTCGCCTGGCGCCCGGACAACTGGATCGACAAGCTCACCGGCTCCACGTTCGTGCGGACGATGATCGACGCGGGCGCGGACACCGACGAGGTGGTGGCGGGGTGGCGGGA
>NZ_JAIGQA010000272.1:0-7906 GCF_019733245.1 Streptomyces sp. WAC04114 | reverse complement strand
CCCACCGCCCTCATCAACGCGAACGACGGCCTCCCCACCCGCCTCGTCGGCGCGGCCGTGGTGGTCACGTTCATGACGTCCTACGTCCTGTTCAGGGACTGGGAACGCTTCGGCCCCCTCCTCCTGCGCCACCCTTCCCTCCTCGCCGCGGACACCCTCTTCGGCGCCCTGCTCCTCATCGCCGCCGGCCCCGACAGCACCCTCGCCTACGTCAGCGTCTGCACACCCCTCCTGGCAGGCCTGGTCTACGGCTGGCGAGGCGCGGCCGTCTTCGCCTCCCTCCAGGCCCTGCTGCTGCTCCTCATCCACGCGGCACAGGAGGACCCGGCCCCCGGCATCACCGAGTCCGCCCTCCTGCCCGGCCTCTGCGTCATCGCCGGAGCGGTCGGCTCCAGCCTCCGCAACCTCATGCTCCGCTTCGGCGCGGCCACCCAGGCCCTCACCACCGTCCAGGCCCGTCTCGCCGTGACGGAAGCGGTCAGTGCCGAGCGCGCCCGCCTGGCCCGCGAGATGCACGACTCCGTCGCCAAGACCCTGCACGGCGTGGCCCTGGCCGCCGACGGACTCACCACCGCGACCGATGCCGACCGCATGGACCCGGCCCTGGTGCGACAGCAGGCGGCGCTCGTCGCCCGTTCGGCCCGCCGGGCGGCCGCCGAATCCCGCGAACTCCTGGCCGACCTGCGCCGCGAATCGGACCCGGACCAGGCCACGGACGTGCTGGTCGAACTGGCCGCCCGCACCCGCGACTTCAGCACCCGCACCGGCCTCCCGGCGGTCTACCGCCCCACCGGCGCCCACGCCGTGCCGCCCGTGCCCCCGGCGGTGGCCCGCCAGCTCCTCACGATCGCCTCGGAAGCCATGGAGAACGCCCACCGCCACGCCCGCCCCACCCGCGTCGACGTCAGTGCGGGCGTCCACGGCGACCTGCTCCGCATCAGCGTCTACGACGACGGTCGCGGCCTCCCGCCCGGCACCACCCTCGAACAACTGCGCCGCGCGGGCCACTTCGGCCTGGTCGGCATGGTCGAACGCGCAGCCTCGGTCGGTGCCCGCATCCGCATAGGCCGCGGCGGCCATCCCCAGGGCACGGAGGTCCGTCTGGAGCTCCCCCTGGCCGCCCTGTCCACCCCCACCGTATGACCCCACGACCCGAGAGGAGGCCCCTGATGCCGGACCAGACGCCCCACTCCACCGGCGCCCCGCAGCCGCCACCACCGCACCACCCTTTCGCCGACCTCCCGCACCCGGCACCGCCGTCCCGCCGCCTCCGGGTCGTCGTGGCGGACGACAACCCCGTGGTCCGCGCCGGCCTCACCGCGCTGCTCTCCGGCCGCCCGGACATCGAGGTCGTCGCGGAGGCCGCCGACGGCCGCCAGGCCTACGAGGCCGCCCACCAGCACCGCCCGGACGTCGTCCTCCTGGACGTCCGCATGCCCGGCGTCGACGGCATCTCGGCCCTCCCGTACCTGGTGCAGATCGCCCCGGTGATGATGCTGACCTACAGCAGGGAGTCGGAGATCGTCCACGAGGCCCTGCGCCGGGGGGCGGGCGGCTACCTGGTCCACGGCGAGTTCACGGCGGACCAGTTGGTCGACGCCGTACGGGACATCAAGGAGGGCCGGGCCCACTTCACCCCGACAGCGGCGGGCGCCCTCGTGGCCCAACTCCGCCAGGATCAACCCCCGGCTGCCCCCTTGCCGGAGGGCCTGGGCCAGTCATCGAGTGCGACTGCATACGGAATTTCCACTTCCGGGCAGTCGTATAGTCAACCTCAACAACCCACCCCACCAGCATCTTTCGACGCCTCGTACGCGCCGCAGCGGCCCACTTCCCCAGAAATGCTTTCGCAAATGCAACCGCATGTGGGACAGTCTTCGTCTGAGTGGACGAGTGGCCGCCCGGCCGCTCCCGACAGGTCGCGGTTCCAACTGAGCACGAGGGAGGCGGAGATCATGGACCTCATCGCGTCCGGCATGAACAACCAGCAGATCGCCGCCACGTGCTTCATCAGCGAGAAGACCGTCAAGAACCACATCAACCGCATCTTCGCCAAGCTCCACAGCACCAGCCGCTCCGAGGCCGCCGCGAAGTGGATCGGCACGGCTCCGGACGCACAGCGGGGACGGGGGTGACCTCCGGTGACGCGACGATGGCACAACCGACGGCTGGGCCCGGTCGATTGGGCCCGGAATTGGGCCCAGGGGCCCTCTGGCGGACAGGGCGTTCCGCCGTACGTTCCTCGTGTCGAAAGCGACACAGCCGAAACCGGAGGGGAACACCATGAGCGACCTGATGCTGAAGACCGCCGTCGCGACCAAGGTCCGCGTGAACGGCTGGAAGAACACGACAGCCGAGGCGATGCGCCGCCGCGCCGGCGACAAGGGGCAGACGGCGGTCGAGTACCTGGGCATCATCGCGGTGGTGGTGGCTATTGTGCTGGCGATTACGGGGACGAACATCGGCCAGACGATCCTCACCAAGATCCAGGCACAGATCGCCAAGGTCGCTCCTTGACGCGACCCAGCCGGTACGGCGACGCAGGGCAGGCTTTCCCCATCTACATCTCTGTGGTGGGGGGCCTGCTCTTTCTCGCGTTCGCGTACTTCGCGGTCGGTCAGGCCGCGGCGAACAGGAATGGTGCCCAGACGGCCGCCGACGCGGCGGCTCTCGCGGCAGCACAGGACAGACGGGACCAACTCGCCGGCGCGTGGGTCAAGGACGTACTGGACCCGAACAAGTGGCAGGCGATCTTTGAGGGCACCGCTGACGGCCTCACTCCGTCTTGCTGGCGCGCGTACCAGCTTGCCGAGCAGAACGACGCGACAGTGTCCTCATGCCCGGATCCGGAAGGGCCCCTGCGCTTTTCGGTCGAGGTCCAGACCAACAAGCCCATGGGGGACTCGATCGTCCCCGGCGAGGCGAACCGAAAGGCGCACGCTTCCGCCACTGCCGTGATCGAGGCCCGCTGTGACATCGATCCCCCAGCCGGGAACGCCGGCCCCGACGTCCTGCCGAAGCTCTTGTGCGAGGACGGGGAGAAATGGGAGCTGGATCCGGACGACCTCGACGTCCTGCCGGAACCCGAAGACCTCTTCGACGTCCACCTGGCCGACCCAGTAGCGAACGACGAGTGATGAAGGAAGCAGAGAGATGAGCATTCGGTTCACTGCGAAGGCCCGCAGGGGAGTGGTCGCGCTGACCGTCGCGGCCGGGTTGGCTCTCGGTGTGGCCGGCTGTGGCGGTGGTGGCGACGGCGATGACAAGTCGAGCCCGTCCGCGTCCGCACCCAAGGACGGATCCAAACCGAGTGCTCAGGAAGGGCAGGCGGCGACACCGCTGGCCGAACTCAAGGGAACGGACGGACTTCTTCTGCGAGTTACTTCCGCCCAGCGGGACGCCGGAGGCTTCGTCACTGTGAGTGGGGGCTTGAAGAACGACGGAGCGGAATCGGTGGCCATCCCCGCTCAGACGAGTGGTGACGAGACCGAGGTCATCAAGCACGGTCAGTCGCTCGGTGGTGCCACCCTCGTGGACTCCAAGGGGAAGAAGCGCTACTACGTCTTGCGTGATACCGACGGACGTCCGCTGACCACGACGGGTCTCACCACCCTCGAGGCAGGGCAGGAGCTTCCCGTATTCATGCAGTTCCCTGCGCCGCCCACCGATACGGTCGACGTCGCGCTGCAACTGCCGACCTTCTCCAGCGGCACCATCAAGATCTCCGGGTGAGGCCGGCCATGAAGACCCCCACGCGCAATCGAACGGCGACTCCACGCCTCGCCCTCGTCCTCACCGCCGCCGGCCTCATGGTCGCCACGAACATCTACGGCGCCGTCTCGGCCCACGCCGACGAAACCCCCGGCGTGCCCCCCGGCACGGAGGCCTCCGCTTCAGCCCCTGTCGACGTCGACCCCAACGACCCCGACCTCAAGCTCCCCGAAGGCGCCACCCTCGCCGAAGCCAAGGTCCTCGACATCAAACAGGTCGTCGAAGACCAAAGCGGTGACGAGCGCCGTGAAGACACCAACGCCGACGTCAAGTTCGCCCTCCAGGCCGAGGTCCTCTTCGGCAAGGACAGCGCGAAGCTCAGCGGCGAGGCGAGGGCCCGGATCTCCGCGATCGCCGAGGAGATCAAGACGCAGAACGCCACGAAGATCCGCGTCTTCGGCTTCACGGACAACCTCGGCTCCTCAGCCCACGGCGACGTCCTGTCCCGGAAGCGGGCCGACGCTGTACAGAACGTCCTCGACCAAGAGCTCACCGACTCCAACGTCACCTACGAGGTCCGCGGCTACGGCGAGCAGTACCCCATCGCCGACAACTCCTCGGAAACCGGCCGCAAGAAGAACCGCCGGGTCGAGGTCTCCTTTCCGCGCACAGAGAGCTGAGTCACCGAAAGTGGGCCCAGGGTTGGGGCCACGGGCCCACGCGTGACTGATCGACGTTCCTTAGCCTCGGCTCAATGCCCGTCTTGAACGGCCGTTTCCCGAGCTGAGCTGAGGTCGCGCATGTCCCCTGCCGGTGACCGGATACCCCCGTACGGAATGGGGGGTGCACAGAACAGCCCGTCCTGGGAACGGCACTCGCCGTTGCCGAGGGAACTGGGCTGGGCGCAGGTACTGCTGTGGGTGCAGTTCGCGCTGACGGCGCTGTACGTGATCACCGTGCTGTCGGTGGTGACGTACTACTCCGGGGAGATCTTCGGGATCCTGGTGTACGACTCGCTCCCCAGCGTGGTCGGTGTCTACCTGGCCCGGCGCCTGTGGCAAGGCGGGGTGTGGACGAGCCGCGCACTGATCGCCGTGCAGGCGTGGATCGTGTGGCTGTCGTTCGGCACGTTGATGCACGGCGACCTGCGGGGCATCACGCAGGCGGCGATGCCGGTGGCGGTCATCGTGCTGTTGCGCCGGGCCCGGTCGCGTGAATGGTTCGAGAGCCCTCCCGAGGACAGGGAGGAGCGGCGGGCGTTCAGCCTGGCAAGGATGATCCGCTGGCGGCAGGACGAGGGCCAGACCGCGGTGGAGTACGCGGGGCTCATTGCGGTCGTCGCCGCGATCATCGTCGCGCTGTCGGTCGGCGGCCTCGGCGGACGCATCGCCGACGGCATCCAGTCGGCGATCTGCTCGGTGACAGGCACGGCTTGCCGCGCTCCGCAGGGCGACGGTACGGAGACGGGCGCGGCCGGGGACAACGACGATGCGCAGCAAGACGGTCAGGTTCCCGGCGCCGACGGCGGCAACGGAGCGGACCCGGACGGCGACACGGCCACGAACGACGATGCGGGCACCCAGGGCGACTCGGGAACCCAAGGCGGGTCGGGCACCCAGGGCGATGCGGGCGGCCAGGGAGACCCCGAAGCCGGCGGCGGCACGGAAACCGGCGGCAGCACGGAAACCGGCGGCGGCACGGAATCCCGCGACGGCACGGGCGTCGGTGACACGGGCGGCAGCGACATCCCCGCGTCAGCCCAGATCATCACCTACGAGGGCGCGGGACCGAACGACACGGTTCCCCTCGCTCCGGGACCGTTCGAGGACAGGTCCCTCTGGGACGACGTTCACGACCAGGAGCGCCACGACAAGACGTTCATGGACCATGTCCGCGGCTTCTTCGTGGCGCCTACCAAGAGCTTCCTGGCCAGCACGATGGACGTCGTCAGCGACCCGGTCGGCTCGGTCAAGGACACGTGGAACGGCCTGAAGGGCTACACCACCGACTGGTGGGGCGACAAGGCCGACGAGCTGGGCAAGGAGTGGGACCAGGGGAACTACCTGTCCTCCGTATGGGGCTGGGTCAATTCGCCCGAGGACTTCGTGTCCGACCTGGCGGTCGACACGCTGGTCGACAAGGAGAACTGGGAGAAGGGCAACTACGGAGCCTCCATCGGCAACACCGTGGTCAACGTCGTCGGCATCTTCAGCCCGAAGACCATCACAAAGTTCACCAAGTTCAAGAAGCTGGCCGAGGTCGGTGAATCCGTCGACAAGGCGGCGGACGCGGCGGAGAAGGCCCGCAAGGCTGCCGAGGCGGGCGATGCCGAGAGCGCTCGGAAGGCCGCCAAGGATGCCGACGACGCGGCGGACGAGGCGGAGAAAAAGGCCCGCGAATCCGGCTGCACCATCGCCTCTCCCGTCCGCCGGATTCCGTACGGTGGCACCCCACCAGGGACCACCACCGGCCTCCTCACCGGCTCCTCCGGCGCAGGCACCACGATCCTCGCCGCCGCCCCGTCCGGCTCCCCGTACGTCGTCCTGGCCCAGGACGGCTGCGACGAGGAGGCCAAGGAGGGGGCCCAGGACGCCCGGGAGAAGGCGGACGCGGCTCAGCAACTGGCGCTGGAGGCCCAGGCGGAGGCGGCGAAGGCCGCCATCAAGCGGGGCAGGCTCAGTATCGACGAGCGCAACATCGACGATTTCGTCAGGAACGCCAAGAAGAACCCTGGCAAGAAGGAGATCGGCAAGGACCAGGCGGCGGCCGCGCTCGACGAACTCACTGATCTCACACGACGCGCCAACGTCGACCGGGCGGGCGCGAGCAAGCTCGGGTCCGAAGTGACCAACGCGCGTACCGCCAGCAGGCTCGAGGAGATGCTTGCCGAGGTACGCGGCGTGCGGCGCGCCTCGGAGGACGCGGCACCCGACAGCACCGTGCACACCGCCGTCGGCTCGGAGCACAACCGGCGTCAGGTCGAGGTCGCGCCCGGAGAAACCGTGGATGTGTCGGACGTGCCGGACGCCGATGTCCTGTACAAGGGGCGGGACGGCAAGGTGCACCTGGTCGAAGTGAAGAACACGGTGAACCCGACGCGTCAGCCGGAATTCGTCGGGAAGATCAACACACTCTCCGAGTGGAAGAAGGCGAATCCGGGCAGCGCGACTCGAGTCGAGATCGACAAGCCTGACAAGTGGACCGAGGTCTTCCGACCCATCAAGGGGCAGAAGGTCTCACCTGCTCAGCTCATGAACGAGAAGGGAGTCGACGCCCGTATCGGAGATGCGAACTTCACGGCCAAGCAGCTGGGCGACATGCAGCGGGCGCTGGAGGCGAAGTACAGCCGGGGTGAGGAAATCGACTGGAACCGGTTGAACGACAACCCCAAGGGGGCGCTGGAGTACCTGGGTCTGGAATGACGAACTGATGCCTCCAGGTATCCGTTCAGCCGCCGAACCAGACGACGAGGCGGACGTTGTCCTCACCATGGAGTTCGGCCAGCGTGCCCATCACGTTCCACACAGGTCGCCATGGACCGTCGGCCGGCACCAGGTCGCGGTAGGCAGGGACCACAGGTCGGTACACATCGCTGCCGAGCGGGAGCTCTCCGTCGGCGGGCCACCGGGAGGGGGCGATGTTGCCGTCTCCGAACGTGGCGGCGGCCGAGTCGTACAGCTCATCCGGGAGTGCGGCCAGCCCCTCGGGCTCGAGGGATCCTTCTTGGGTACGGGACCAGCGGCGAACCCAGTACCGAGACGGGCCGTCGGTGCAGGGGGCGCTCCAGTCGACAGCCGACAGTTCACGCCAGGAGAACCACGAATGACTGTGGCCCTCGAAATCGTCCGCATCCCGTCGTACCGTTTCCGAAAGATCCGCAGGTGCTCCGCGGTCGGGGAAGAGAGCTTCGACAGGTTCCACACTCCGGACGTCGAAGAGCGCTGACCACGACATGTAATCACGGGCCCAATGGAGGTGCCGGAGTTCGGAAAAGGGCTCCCACGACGCGTGTTCAGCGCCATAACGCCCAGGCCCGGGCTTGCATTCCAGCCATCCATACAAGTCGGTACTCATGAAAGCGACCCTATCCAATGCGGTAGCACGAGGAGACCGACGCAGACCCTGCCTCAACCCTTGGCGGCCCTAACCCTCCTCCGCCGACACGACGACCTCTATCCGCGCCCCTTCCCGCACC
>NZ_JAIGQA010000271.1:0-8054 GCF_019733245.1 Streptomyces sp. WAC04114 | reverse complement strand
GACGGGGCCAGGGATTATTCCGGGGGCTGGGGTGCGTGTCATGGGTTGCACCTTCCGTAGCGGCATGTGGTCCCGTGGACTTACGTCCCGATGCCTTGAGGAAAGGTCACCTGCTCATGCATTCGTCTTTCGTGCCACCCCGTCAGGTCAAGATCGGTGACGCGGCGGCGTTCGTCGGCAGCACGCCACGGGCGATTCGCCACTACCACGAGATCGGGCTGCTCCCCGAGCCTGAGCGGGGCGGCGATGACCGCCGCCGCTACGGGTACGAGGACTTGATCCGCTTGCTGTGGATTCGCAGGATGGCCGGCGTCGGGATCCCCCTGGACGACATCCGTGACGCCTTTACCACCAGCACGGCTTCCGCCGGTGCGGACAGCGGAGAAGGTATCGCGGGCATCCTGGAGCAGTTGGAGGAAACCCTCGCCGACCAGGAGGCGGAATTGCGGCGGCAACGGACCGCCGTGCAGCGGATGCGCACCGAAGGCAGCCGGATGGGCCTGCTCTCCGACGTCGTCACCGAACGCCTCAGGAGCTTGCCCGAGGGCTCCCTGCGCCAGGCGGACCTGGACCGTCTGCTGGTCACCGAGCGGATCTTCGGCCCACTCGGCGCGGCCGTCCAGGCCAACCGCTTCGTCGTCCTGGCCACGCATCCCACTTTGCGGGAGGAATCCGACCGCATCGATGACGCCGAGGAGGCACTCGATGACAGTGTCGCCGTCGATGATCCACGGGTGGCTCAAGTGGCCGTCGAGCGACACGCCTTCGAAAGCGCCCTGCAGGCCGTCATCGAGGAGTCCGGCCTGGGTAAGGACGACGATGCCCTCTTCGACGCCTGGGACACATTGCACCCTGCCACCGCCGATGACGTCGAGGGCGAGGCCGACCTCGGCTCCGGCAGGCGGGAGGCTGACTCCATGAGCGTGCTCGAAGCCACCGGCAAGATGCCCTACGACTTCTCCCCGGCCCGCCTGCGCTGTATGGAACTGGCCGGAGAACTCTCCGCCCAGGACTCACCCGCTACCTGAAACTCGACCTGGCCGAGGCCGGCGGCGAGATCGAACCAGAGGGGCTCGCCCGCAGGTGGCGATGCGCCGAACGCCGCCTCCTCCGACACGCGAGAAGGCGGCTCGGGCTCGGGTGGGCTCACGGCGCACTTGCCGCTCGCCCGACACACCTGCAGGTCACGGGCCTACTCCGGCGGCGTAGGCGTGTCGTGGGTGCGGTACATCGCCTGGACGTCGAGCTCCAGTTGGACCGTCGGGCCGACGACCGCGATGCCGCGGGCCAGCATGGAGCGCCAGTTGAGGGTGTAGTCCTCGCGGTGGAGTTCCGCCGTCGCCAGGGCCGCGCAGCGCAGTTCCTGGCCGTAGCCGCCGTTCACCGTGCCGAGGTATGTCGTGTCCAGGGACACCGAGCGGCTGACGCCGTGCATGGTGAGGGAACCCTGCAGCGTCCACTTGGTGCCTCCGCGGTAGGCGAAGCGCGCGCTCGTGAAGTCGATGTACGGAAAGCGTTCGACGTCGAGGAAGTCGGCGGACCGCAGGTGGTTGTCGCGGGTGGTGTTGCCGGTGGTGATGCTGGAGGCGTCGATACGGACCGACACCCGGGAGTTGGTCATGTCCTGGGCGATCTGGATACCGCCGTCGAAGCGTTCGAAGCGGCCGTGGACATGGGCCATGCCGACGTGCTTGGCGATGAACCGGATCGCCGTGTGCGGCGGGTCGAAGAGCCAGTTGCCCGGCGCCGGCAACTGGAGTGCCTCGGCGGGCTGGAGCCAGATGCGTTCGGTGGCCGGCGTGGTGCCCGGGCCCGTCTCGATCGTCTCGCGGTGCGGCCGCAGGCCCTGTGCCGAGATGAGCAGGCTGTAGCGGCCGGGCGGCAGTGCCGCGAGGAAGTAGCCGTAGGGGTCGGTCGTGCCGCGGGCGGCGACACGGTGGGTGTCCAGGGCGGTGACGGTGACGTCCGCGGCCGCCAGGGGCGAGCCCATCGGGTCGACGACCTCGCGGGCCACCGCGCCCGCGCCGTCGGGGAGGGGGAGGGCGAGGCCCGCCGCCTCGGCGGGGGTGTTCTTGAGCCACCGGCGCCGGAGCAGTGCGAGGGCCATGGTGGTCACCTTTCTTCGGGTGTGCGGCCGTGCGGTCGGCGATTCAGCGCATGCCGACGGCCGCACCTTGCTGCGGTCACACCCCCTTGTCGATCTTGACGGACCGGATTCCGGTCCGGGTGTCTCAATACGAGACAGTCATGACCGTCCTGTGAAGGCGCCGGCGTGTTCGGCCGCCCACCGGGCGAAGGTGCGCGCCGGGCGGCCGGTGACCTTCTCGACGGTGCCGGAGACCGTACGGCCCACCTCGGGGGTGTCGCCGTACGCCGTGAGCAGGAAGCCGATGACGTCCTCCGCGAGACCCGCCGCCCGCCACTGCGCGACGGCCTGCACCTCGGTCAGCTCGACCAGGGTGATCTCCCGGCCGACGGCGGCGGCGAGCGTCTTCACTTTGTCTCCGACGGTGAGCACGTCGGGGCCGGTGAGCACGTACTCCTGGCCGCCGTGCCCCTCCTCCGTGAGCGCGACTGCCGCGACGGCGCCGATGTCCGCCTCGTGGACCATGGCACTCAGCCGGTCCACGAAAGGCTCCCGCACCTCCCCCGAGGTCACGATCCCGTCCGCCCACTCCAGGGCGTTGGCCATGAACTCGACCGGCATGAGCACCGTCCAGTCCACGCCGTCGTCGGCCCGTACCGCGTCCTCCAGCGGGGTGGGGCCGCCGCCGTGCAGCACGGTGACGCGGCGGACCCCGGCGGACTTGGCGAGTTCCAGGATCCGGGGCCCGGTCTCCAGCGGGCTGAAGGCGGCACCGCCGAAGGTGATCAGGTGGAGACCGGTGACCCCCTCCAGGGCCGGGCCCAGGCCGTCCGGCTCGGTCAGGTCACCCTCGACGACGTCGGCCCCGGCCGGGAAGGCCGCCTTGGCGGCGTCGCGGGTGAGGGCGCGCACCTCGTGCCCCCGGTCGAGCAGTTCGGCGACGATCTGACGGCCGACGGTTCCGGTGGCGCCGGTGACAAGAATCCTCTGCGTCTGAGTCATGCCACGACCCTAGGAAGGCTTGCGGTCACCTTCTGTCCGCGAGACTCAGGCGGCTGAGGGCCGTGCGTGCGGTCCTCGAACGGAGGGTCACCGTTGCGGCGGGCGCAGCGATGACACGTCGTCCGGAAGCAGCTCCGGGTGGTACGCCGCCAGAGCCGCCCCGCCCAGCCACCAGCCGCGGTGGACCAGCGCCCGGCACAGGCCCGGGTCGAGGCGGTCGAAGACGGTCGGAACGAGGGCGAGATGACGGCCGTCGTAGGCCGGTTGTTCGGGGAAGGCCGCGCGCCAGCGGCGCAGGGCGGCGGTGCCGTCCGCCGGCAAGTCGGTGGAGAGCTGGACGAGGATGCCGCGGCGGGCACCGCGCGGCGGTTCACCGTCCGGGCCCGCGGCCCTCGCGCGCTCGAAGGGTTCGACGACGGCCCTGGTCCGCAGCGTGGTGCTCTGCCGGTACAGCAGCGAGTTCGCCCGCGCCAGGTCCCGGACGACCGGGACGCGCCCGTACACGCCGGAGCGCAGCAGGCCACCGGCATTGAGGACGCACAGGAAGGTGTGCCGGTAGCGGTCCGACGTTCGTAGCGGCGGACGGGTTCGCCGGTGGCCCGGTCGCAGGCAGCGAGTGCGGGCAGGCCACGACGGACGAGGATGCGATGGGCGGTGGAGGCGGCGATGTTGCAGCGGGCGGCCAGCCGCACCGGTCCGATGCGATGTTCGCGGCGCAGGCGCACCACCCGTTCCTCGAGAGTGTCCGGGGTGCGGCGGGGCTGGTGATGTGGGCGGCTGGAGCGGTCGTGCATTCCGGCGGGCCCGTGCTTGCGGTAGCGGCCCGCCCAGCGGGCGGCGGTGGTGTGGCTTACCTGGAAGCGTTCCGCGGCCCGGCGTAGCGGCCAGCCGTCGTCGACGACACACCGGGCCAGACGCAGCCTGCCGGTCGCGGTCAGCGGGGCGTTACGGTGAAACAACGAGGGCCTCCTGGGCGTCGGGTAGATGTCGCAATCCACACCGAGCCCAGAGGCCCTCGCCCCGTTCAAGGACCACGCAACGGGCGTGTCGCCTGTCACCAACGTCCCGGGACAGCACCCTAGGCCGTGGAGGGCGGGCCCCCTTCGAACGCCGCGAGCAGCACGCCCCGTACCCCGTCCACCGTCACCTCGCGCGGGTTGGCGTACGGCTCGCCCGCGGCCCGGGCCGCCGCCGGGGTCACGTCGGCTTCGGTGAGGCCGAGTTCGGCCAGGGAGCGCGGGGCGCCGAGGCGGCCGGCCAGGTCCCACAGGGCGCGGGGCACGTCGTCGGTTCCGAGGGCGCGGCGCAGGACGGTCAGCGCCTGCGGGGCCGCGGGGGCGTTGTGGGCGAGGGCGTAGGGCAGGACCACGGTGTGGGTCTCGGCGTGGGGCAGGCCGTAGGTACCGCCGAGGACGTGGCACAGCTTGTGGTGCAGCCCCATCGTCGTCGCGCCGAGGCACGCCCCGCACAGCCATGCCGCGTACAGCGCCCGGCTGCGCGCGTCGAGGTCGTCCGGGTCGGCGGCCAGTCGCGGAAGGGCCTCGGCCATGGCCCGGACGCCCTCCTCCGCCATGACCGACACCAGTGGTGAGGCGTCGGGGGCGTACAGCGCCTCGACGGCGTGCGCGAGCGCGTTGATCCCGCTGGTGACGGTCAGCGCGACGGGCAGGGAGAGGGTCAGCCGGGGGTCGTAGACGACGCTGCGGGGCTGGACGACCGGGTCGCGGCCGGTGCGTTTGGCGCCGTGCTCGGTCAGACCCCAGACCGGGGTCATCTCGGAGCCCGAGTAGGTCGACGGCACGGCGATCAGCGGGAGTCCGGTGCGCAGGGCGATCGCCTTGCCGAGCCCGATCGCGGAGCCGCCGCCGACCGCGACGCAGCCGTCCGCCCCGGCCGCCCGGACGGCCGCGACGGCCCGGTCGGCGTCCTCGACGGGCACGTGCATCCGCGCCTCGGCGTGCACTCCCGCGCAGCTGTCGCCGAGCGCTTCCGCGACGGCCCGGGCCACCGGCTCGCCCCGGCTGCCGCACACGACGAGCAGCCGCCTCAGGCCCAGGCGCGCCGCCTCGTCCGGAGTCGCGGTGACGGCCGCGCCGGGCCGGAACACGACCCGCACGGGCCGGGTCTCGTACGTGAAATCCTGCTGGAACGTCATACGGCCTGCTCCAGGACGAGGTCGAAGCGCGCGTGCCGGAAGGGGTTCCCCACGCCGAACTCCCGGGCCAGGGACGCATCGTCGGTCTCGGCGAAGTCCTGGATCAGGCTCCGCTTCACGGCGAACACCGCGTCGGAGTCGAGGTAGTCGCCGCCGGCCACGAAGATGTGCGTGGTGACGGGCGCGTGGCCCTCGGCCGCGGCGATGAAGTGGATGTGCGCGGGGCGGTAGGGGTGCCGTCCGGTCGCGCGCAGCAGCGCGCCCACGGGGCCGTCAGTGGGGATGGGATACGCCGCCGGGACGCAGGTGCGGAACCAGAAGCGGCCCTCGGCGTCGGCGGTGAACAGCCCGCGTCCGTTGCCCGCGGGCTGGACGCCGGGCTGCTGGACGTCGTAGAAGCCCTTGTCGTCGGCCTGCCAGACGTCGACGACTGCGCCGGGCAGCGGGGTGCCGTCGGCGGACCGCACCCGGCCGCTCACGACGCACTTCTCGCCCCCGCCGACCAGGTCGATGTCGTCGCCGAGTGCGCGGACCGGCGACTCGGTCATGTGGAAGGGGCCCAGCACGGTCGACTCGGTGGCGCCCGACGCGCGATCACCGCTCAGCGTCTCCACCAGCATGGACAGGCCCAGCACGTCCGACAGCAGGATGAACTCCTGCCGGGTGTCGGTGCACATCTGCCCGGTCGCGGTCAGGAAGGCGATCGCCCGTTCCCACTCGTCCTGGGTGAGACGGGTCTCGCGCGCGAAGTCGTGCAGATGACGGACGAGGCCGGTGAGCAGTTCACGCAGCCGCGGGTCGGCGGTCCCGCCCAGGCTGGCGAGGGCCTGCTCGGTGACGCCGTCCCTGGTCGCATCGGTGGTCATCCCGCTCCTCGTCGTCGACGTCCGTTCTTCCAGATTTCCGGGTTCCTACCGCTCTTCCGGTTGCTACGGCTCTTCCGGTTGCTACGGCTCTTCCGGTTGCTACGGCTCTTCCGCTTCGTACCGCTCTTCCGCTGCTTCTGGCTCTTCCACTGCCTCCATGATGGCGCGGTCAGGCGTGCCCGAGGATTCGCCGCAGCGCGTCCGCGAGCAGTTCTTCGGCGTCCGGGCCGGCGGAGGCGTGCCGGAAGGCGACGAAACCGTCCGGGCGTACCAGGAGGGCGCCCGCGTCCGGGACCTCACGCAGCCGCGCCCAGTCTCCGTACGGATCCTCGTACTGCCGCCCCGGGCCGATCACCACCGCGGCGATCTCCACCGCCTGCGCCTCGGCCGCCCGCACCCAGGCCTCTCCCCCGATGCCGGTCAACAGGGTGAAACGGCCCCGGCCGATGGTGTCGAGGGTCGAGAGCGTGCGGGTGCCGGAGGTGATCCAGGCGTGCGGGAGCCGGGCGCCGGGGCGGGAGGACGGCTGGTGGTACAGCTCGGGGTCGCGGGCGAAGCCGGGGTCGGGCGTGCCGTCCGGGACGATCGCGGCGGAAGCCCCGGCGTCGTAGCGCTGATTGAGGTCGACACCGTGGGCGTTGAACTCGTAGACCTTGAAGGCGATCGCCTCGCGCAGTGCGGCCCGCTGCTTCTCGGCGGCCTCGGTGGCGTCCTTGCGGGCGGCGATGTTGGCCCACAGCTGCTCGGGAGTCTGCGGGGAGAGCCCGTCGAGGGCCTCGAAGACCGGGGCGGTCTCGCGGATGGACCGGTTGGCGCGGGTGACGATCTGCCGGCCGATCGGGGCGCGCTCGGCGGTGTAGCTGTCGAGCAGCCTGGGGTGGGCGGTGCCGTCGAGGACCAGTTTGAGCTTCCAGGCGAGGTTGTAGGCGTCCTGGATCGAGGTGTTGGAGCCGAGGCCGTTGGACGGCGGATGCCGGTGCACGGCGTCTCCGGCGCAGAAGATCCGGCCGTCTGCGTACGTCTCGGCGTACATCTCGTTGACGGTCCACGCCGAGGACGACTTGACGGTCACGGGGATGTCGTCGTCCCCGACGAGCGTCCGGACGACCGACTCGGCGTACTCGGTGGTCAGGTCGGGCGCGCCGGCGTTCACGTCGTAGCCCCACACGATCAGCCACTCGTTCCAGGGGCGTACACAGCGCACCAGGCCGGCTCCGATGCCTCCGACCGTCGCGCCCGGGGCGAGGACCCAGTAGAGGGTGGACGGGCGGTGGGCGGTGTACCGGCTCAGGTCCGCCTCGAAGACGATGTTGATGCTGCCGGCGACGCCCATCTGACCACCCATCGGCAGCCCGGCGTCCTCGGCGACCTTCGAGCGCCCGCCGTCGGCGCCGATCAGGTACTTGGCGCGGATCTCGTACGTGTCCCCGCGCAGCCGGTCGCGGACGGTGGCGGTGACGCCGTCGGCGTCGTGGGTGTGGGAGAGGTACTCGTTCTGGAAGCGGAGCCGGGTGCCGCGGGCGACGGCCGCGTTCACGAGGACCGGCTCCATGAGGTGCTGCGGCATGTCGCACATGCGGGTGGGGCTGGCGAGTTCGTGCTCGGCCTGCACGAGCGGGTCGTTGCCCCAGGAGCGCACCCGGCCCAGTTCCTCGCCCGCGAGGCTCGTGCAGAACGTCGTATTGCCCATCAGGTGCTGCGGGGTGGACTGCGCGACGACCTCCTGCTCCACTCCGAGGTCGCGCAGTACTTCCATGGTGCGCTGGTTGGTGATGTGCGCGCGGGGTGTGTCGGCGAGGCTCGCGTAGCGGGTCACCATGATGTTGGGGACGCCGTAGGTGCTCAGGGCGAGCGCGGCCGAGGCACCGGCCGGGCCGCTGCCCACGATCAGGACGTCGGTCTCGACGACGGTGGACAAGGGCGCTCCTGCGGAAGGGGGTTGGGG
>NZ_JAIGQA010000270.1:0-8152 GCF_019733245.1 Streptomyces sp. WAC04114 | reverse complement strand
TCGGTGATCCGATGGACGGGGTATCAACATATCTGGCGTTGACTTTTGGCACGCTGTTGAGTTCTCAAGGAACGGCCGCTTCCTTTGTACTCACCCTCTCGGGCTTTCCTCCGGGCTTCCCTTCGGTCTTGCGTTTCCGACTCTATCAGATCTTTCCGATCCGATTTCCTCGGTGCTTTCCAGGTTCCCGCTTTCGCGTTTCCCTTTCCGGCGGTTCCGACTCTATCAGATCCTTTCGGGCCTGATCCCCGGTCAGCGGGGTTTGTCTTCGCGGCTGTTGGGCCGTTCCGACGTCCCTAACCTTAGCGCGCCCTCTCGGCGATTCCCAAATCGAAGCCGGTGTGGAGTCGATCGGTCGTCGAGTCCCAATTCGAATTGAATTCGGGCGTGCCGAAATCAACCCTGTCGGGAGGTCGAGCTGGTGGTTTGGGTGCCGCTGCTGCGGCGGAAGTGCTGTCGAAGAACCGTTACGGCTCCGCGGCAACCCGAAGAACTCTACGGATCTGCCCGGGGGGTGTCAAGCGGCCCCTGTCAAGATCTTTTCGACCCGGGGGTCAGTCCAGGTCGGTGAGGCGTCCGCCGGCGTCCGGCTGGGCGTCCTCGACCCGTCGCAGCAGACGCGTGAGCACTTCGCCCAGCGCCGTGCGCTCGTCGGGGGTCAGGTCCTGGAGCAGGTCCTCCTCGAAGACCGACGCCAGGCGCATCGCCTCCAGCCACTTCTCTCGCCCCTCGGATGTCAGCTCCACGATGACGCGGACGCGGTTGGACTCGTCTCGCTCACGGGTCACCAGAGATTCGGCGACCATGCGGTCGATCCGGTGGGTCATCGCGGCCGGGGTGAGGCCGAGGCGCTTGGCGAGGTCGCTGGGGCCCAGTCGGTAGGGAGCGCCGGAGAGGACGAGGGCCTTGAGGACCTCCCACTCCGTGTTGCTGATGCCGAGGGTCGAGGTCTGACGGCCGTAGGCGACGTTCATGCGCCGGTTCAGGCGGGACAGGGCCGAGACGATCTGCTCGACCTGGGGGTCGAGGTCCTGGAACTCGCGCTGGTACGCGGCGATCTGCTCTTCGAGGGTCGGCTCGCTGGGGCCGGGGGTGTCGCCCATGTGCGCAGTATCGCACGGGCGTTCTTTGCCTTGAAGTCCTTGGGGATGTACTCTTTAGCTTCGAACTTTAGCTTCGAAGTCTTCACTCCTAACTTGTGAGAGAGGTGAACGTGACCAGGGCGATGGGCGCAGCGATGCGCCGGATTCACGTGGGTAACGCACTCAGCGCGTTCGGGCTCGGCTTCACGGTCCCGTACCTGTACGTCTATGTGGCGCAGGTGCGAGGGCTGGGGGCCATGACGGCGGGTCTCGTACTCGCCGTCTTCGCCGTGGCCGCGCTGGTGGTGCTGCCGTTCGCCGGGCGGGCCATCGTCCGGCGGGGCCCGCTCCCGGTGTTGCTCACCGCCCTGGTCACCGCCGCTCTGGGAGCGCTCAGCCTGGGGATCGCGAGCAGCGCCGCCGCCGTGCTGGTGTCGGCCTCCCTGCTGGGAGCGGGGCAGGCCGTGATGCAGCCGGCGCTCGCGACGATGATCGTCGACTGCTCCTCGGCGGACACGCGGTCGCGTGCCTTCGCCATGCAGTTCTTCCTGCAGAACCTGGGACTCGGTGTCGGTGGGCTCATCGGCGGTCATCTGGTCGACACCACCAGCGCCGCCTCCTTCACCCTGCTCTTCTCGATCGAGGCGGCGATGTTCCTGCTGCTGGTCGTGGTGATGGTGACCGTGCGGCTGCCGCACGCGCCGCGGATCGAGGACGCTCCCCAGGCCTCGGGCCGGGGCAGCTGGAAGCAGCTGATGGGCAACCGGGCCATGGTGCAGCTGTGCGTGCTGGGCTTCGTGCTGTTCTTCGCCTGCTACGGGCAGTTCGAGTCAGGGCTCAGTGCGTACGGGGTCGAGGCCGCCGGGATCTCGACGTCCGCGCTGGGAACCGCGCTCGCCGCCAACACGCTGGTGATCGTCGTCGCGCAGTTCGCCGTGCTGCGGTTCGTGGAGCGGCGCCGGCGGTCGCGGGTGATCGCCGCTGTCGGGCTGATCTGGGCCGTGGCGTGGGCCGTCGCGGGGTACGCGGGGCTCGGGCACGGGAGCCAGGAGATGGCGACGGCCGCGTTCGTCTCGACGTACGCGCTGTTCGGGCTCGGTGAGGCGATGCTGTCGCCCACCGTGGCCCCGCTGGTCGCCGATCTCGCGCCGGAGGGGATGGCGGGGCAGTACAACTCCGCGTTCGCCCTGGTCAAGCAGCTCGCGCTGGCCGTCGGGCCGGCGGTGGGCGGGCCGCTGGGGGCCTCGCTGCACGCGCCCTACATCGTGGCGTTCCTGGTGTTCTCGCTGGGGATCACCGTCCTGGCCGTGCGGTTGGGGCGGCAGCTGACCGATGTGCAGGATCAGCCGTGGATCGGCAAGAGCCGGGTCGTGGCGCGGGGTGGGGCGCCCGTTTCCGCGGACGTCTGATCCCGGTTTCCGTACGGGGCCTGTCCGTGGGGGGGGCAGGCCCTACGTGGTCTGGGTGCGGGGCAGTGCGAACTCGCACCAGACCGCCTTGCCGCCGCCGGGTGTGCGGCGGCAGCCCCAGTTCGAGGCGATCGTGGCGACGATGGCGATGCCCCGGCCCGATTCGTCGCCTGGTTCCGCGCGGCGGCGTCTGGGGAGGTGGTCGTCGCCGTCGGTGACCTCGATGATCAGCCGTCTGTCCGTGCGGCGCAGGCGCAGTCTCATCGGCGGGGTGCCGTGCTGGAGGGAGTTGGCGACCAGTTCGCTGGTCGCCAGGACTCCCAGGTCGTGCAGGTCGGCGGGGAAACGCCAGCTGGTCAGGACGCCGGAGGCGAAGGCACGCGCGCGGGGGGCCGCTTCCACGCCGCCCAGCAGTTCCAGGGCGGCGTTGCGGAAGAGCTCGCCGTCCGCTCCCGTGCGGGCGGGGTGCTGGAGGACCAGGACGGCCACGTCGTCGTCGTGGTCGGGGGTCACGCCGGCGGAGCGGACCAGGCGGTCGCAGACGACCTGGGGGGTGCCGGTGGCTCCGGCCAGGGCGCGTTCCAGGGCGGCGATGCCCTCGTCCAGGTCCGCGTCGCGGCGCTCGACCAGGCCGTCCGTGTAAAGGACGGCCGTGGAGCCGGGGGCGAGGGGGATGGAGCCCGAGGCATGCATCCAGCCGCCGGTGCCGAGCGGGGGGCCGGTGGGTTCGTCGGCGCGCAGGACCGTGCCGTTCTCGTCGCGGACGAGGATCGGGAGGTGGCCCGCCGAGGAGTAGATCAGCTTGCCCTCGTTGGGGTCGTGGATGGCGTACGCGCACGTGGCGATCTGGTTGGCGTCGATCTCGGCGGCCAGGCCGTCCAGGAGCTGGAGGACCTCGTGCGGGGGGAGGTCGAGGCGGGCGTAGGCGCGGACCGCGGTGCGGAGCTGGCCCATGACCGCGGCGGCGCGCACGCCCCGGCCCATGACGTCGCCGATGACCAGGGCCGTGCGGCCGCCGCCCAGGGTGATGACGTCGTACCAGTCACCGCCGACCGCGGCTTCGGTGCCGCCCGGGTGGTAGGTGGCGGCGATGCGCAGGTCGTCCGGCTGTTCGAGCTCCTGGGGGAGCAGGGAGCGCTGGAGGGTGACCGCCGTTTCGCGCTGGCGGCGTTCGCTGGCGCGCAGGCGTTCGGCGGCTTCGGCGTGGTCGGTGACGTCGGTGGCGAAGACGAGGACGCCGCGGCCGTCGCTGCCGCCCTTGCCGTCGCCCTGGGCGACCGGGGTGCAGGTGAAGGTGTAGGAGCGGCCGTCGGGGGCCTTGCGGGACTTGACCGTGCGCGGCTTGCCGCTGCGCTGGACCTGGTCCAGGAGGGGGAACAGGCCGAGGGCGTCCAGCTCGGGGAGCGCCTCGCGGGCGCGTTCACCCAGGGGGCGTACGCCGAAGGCGGTCGTGTAGGCGTCGTTGACGTAGGCGATGCGGTGGTCGGGGCCGTGGACCAGGGCGACGAGGGAGGGGACGCGGTCGAGGACCTCACGCACCCGCAGTTCGTCGACAACGGGTACGAAGGGTGACTCGTCGGTCAGCCGTTCGGCACGGGCGGCGGGTACGGAGCCTTCCCCCCGCCGGTCCGGGGAGGCCGTCTGCTCGGTCCGCGCTGCGGCGCGGCGCTGCGTTCCGGGGAGCCGGGCGCTCCAGCGCGTGAAGTTCACGAATCCTTGCCTCGTGTAGTGGTCGGCGGCCGGCACCGGAACCGGCCGGAGCCCCGGGGGGCCCACACCGGGGCGAGTGGTGGCCTGCCCGCGGTGGTGGACCAGTCTGGCAGTGCGCGGACCGGACCGACATCCGTCAGACGCCGGGCCGGCCGATGGAGTTCCTGGGTCCGGTCAGGACGACCCCTTCGGGTTGTTCGGGGGGTCTTGAGAAGGCTTTCCACCGGCCGCGAGTTCGAACTCCGCCCGGGGGTGCTCGAGTGAACCCAGGGAGACGATCTCCCGTTTGAACAGACCGGCCAGCGCCCATTCGGCGAGCACGCGCGCCTTGCGGTTGAAGGTGGGCACGCGGCTGAGGTGGTAGGCGCGGTGCATGAACCAGGCGGGGTAGCCCTTGAGCTTGCGCCCGTACACGTGGGCGACGCCCTTGTGCAGGCCCAGGGAGGCGACCGAGCCGACGTAGGCGTGTTCGTACGTCTCGAGGGGTTCGCCGCGCAGGGAGTGGACGATGTTGTCGGCGAGGACCTTGGCCTGGCGGAGGGCGTGCTGGGCGTTGGGGGCGCACTCGCGGCCCTGCTCCTCGGCGGTGACGTCGGGGACGGCGGCGGCGTCTCCCGCGGCCCACGCGTGCGTGGTGCCGTCGACCGACAGCTCCGGCGTGCAGGTGAGGCGTCCGCGTCCGTTGCGGGGCAGGTCGGTGGCGGCGAGCACCGGGTGGGGTTTCACTCCGGCCGTCCACACGACCGTACGGGTGGGGAAGCGGGCGCCGTCGCTGAGGACGGCGACCCGGTCGGCGCAGGATTCGAGGCGGGTCTGCAGGCGTACGTCGATGTTGCGGCGGCGCAGCTCGGTGACGGTGTAGCGGCCCATCTCCTCGCCGACCTCGGGCAGGATCCGGTCCGAGGCCTCCACGAGGATCCACTTCATGTCCTCGGGCTGGACGTTGTGGTAGTACCGCGCGGCGTAGCGGGCCATGTCCTCCAGCTCACCGAGTGCCTCCACGCCCGCGAAGCCGCCGCCGACGAAGACAAAGGTCAGGGCCGCGTCGCGGATCGCGGGGTCGCGGGTGGAGGAGGCGATGTCCATCTGCTCGATGACGTGGTTGCGCAGGCCGATGGCCTCTTCGACGGTCTTGAAGCCGATGCCGTGGTCGGCGAGGCCGGGGACCGGCAGGGTGCGCGAGACGGAGCCGGGGGCGAGGACGAGCTGGTCGTAGGAGAGCCGCTGTCCGCCCGTGCCCTCCTCCTCGGTGGCGAGGGTGGTGACGGTGGCGGCGCGCTTGGCGTGGTCGACGGCGGTGACCTCGCCGATCAGGATCCGGCACCGGTCGAGGACGCGGCGCAGCGGTACGACGACGTGGCGCGGGGAGATCGCGCCGGCGGCGGCCTCGGGGAGGAACGGCTGATAGGTCATGTACGGGTCGGGGGTGACGACGGTGATCTCGACCTCGCCCCGGTCCAGTTCCCGTTTCAGTCTGCGCTGCAGGCGCAGGGCCGTGTACATCCCGACGTAGCCGCCACCGACAACGAGAATGCGCGCACGTTCCTTCACCATCCCATGACGCACCCGTCGCTTGCGTTTGTCCACAGCCTCGACGAATTGTGTGACCGGAGCGGGAGAGGGCGCGGAGTTGGCCGGAATACCGACCTTCTGCACATACATGCAGGTCAGAAGGGGTAGCACGGAGGGCGTGCGGGGGCACATTCGGGACGTATGCGGTCCGTACTCCGATCGGTGGGCGCTCCGTGCGGAACCTGCCCCTTCTGAATTGACTCCCTCTCAACTATGTTCGTGTGTCGACGGGGTGTAGGGGGATGTGCTCACCGGGGTCCGCGACGGGCGGGCCGCGGGACCGGGCCGTTCCCTCGCTCCGGTATCGAATGGCGGGGAGTCTCCGGGGGGAGACGTCATTACCGGGGGAATGCTTATGCATGTTCAGGACTCTCATTGGTCGCCCGCGTCCGCACTCGCGGCCGGCGGCATGACGATGAGCGCGGCGACGGGCAACGGACGCGACGCGTCGCGGACCACGCCGCTGCGCGTGGACGCTCAGCGCAATCTGGAGCACGTGCTGCGTGCGGCGCGCGAGGTCTTCGGCGAGCTGGGGTACGGCGCGCCGATGGAGGACGTGGCGCGGCGTGCGCGCGTCGGTGTGGGCACGGTGTACCGGCGGTTTCCGAGCAAGGACGTCCTGGTGCGGCGGATAGCCGAGGAGGAGACCTCCCGGCTGACCGACCAGGCGCGTGCGGCGCTCGGACAGGAGGACGAGCCGTGGTCGGCGCTGTCGCGCTTCCTGCGGACTTCGGTGGCCTCCGGCGCCGGGCGGCTGCTGCCGCCGCAGGTGCTGCGGGTCTCGGTCGAGGACGCCGGAGGCCCGCGGGTGCCGCAGCAGCGGACCCAGCCGGGCACGACGGAGCTGCGGCTGGTGCCGGATCAGCCCGTGGCGGTCGCCTCGGTACCGGCGGTCGCGGCCGAGGAGGACGCCGGGACGTCGGCGCTGCTGGAGGTCGTGGGCCAGCTCGTGGACCGGGCACGTGCGGCCGGTGAGCTGCGGGCGGACGTGTCGGTGTCGGACGTGCTGCTGGTGATCGCCACGGCCGCGCCCTCACTGCCGGACGCCGCTCAGCAGGCGGCCGCGTCGGCCCGGCTGCTGGACATCCTGCTGGAGGGGCTGCGCTCGCGACCTGCCTGAGCCACCGGGGCGACGGGCTCGGGCGGGACGCCCGGGCCCGGAGCGGCGGAGAAGCCTTCCCCGAATGAGTGACGGCCAGTACTGCCGTGCGGCGGATCCCCACGGATGAGTGAGGGTCCGAACTATGGGGTTCTGACCACATGCCAATATGGCACGCTGACCCGATGGTCTGGACGGGTTGGGCGGCTGGCGGGGGCTTTCCTCGATGAGCGGTGACGGGCGGGACGAGTCGAGCGGCGGCGGGAGCGGCGACGCCACGACCGGCGGCCCGGTGCCGCCGAAGGTGCCGAGCCAGGGCGGACGCGCGAGTGTGCCGCCCGGCGGGCACCCGGCCGACGGTTCGGTCCCGGCCCAGCGCGCCTGGCACGAGGACGGCGTCCTGCCCCCGCCGCGCGAGATGCCGCCGTCCGACGCCGACCTCATCGACCGCATGCGCGCGGGCGACGACACGGCGTACGAGGAGCTGTACCGGCGCCATGCTCAGGCCGTGCGCCGGTATGCCCGCACCTGCTGCCGGGACGCCCACACCGCGGACGACCTGACCGCCGAGGTCTTCGCTCGCATGCTCCAGGCGGTACGCGGCGGCGCGGGGCCCGCACACGCGGTGCGGGCGTACCTGCTCACCTCCGTGCGACGCGTGGCCGCCTCCTGGACGCGGTCGGCACGGCGCGAGCAACTCGTCGACGACTTCGCCGTGTTCGCCGCCCAGTCCACACGCGGATCCGACGTGTCCGACGACGACACGCTGGAACTCGGCGCGGACGTACGGGCGATGCACGAGGCCGAGCAGTCCATGGCCATGCGGGCCTTCCGATCGCTGCCGGAGCGCTGGCAGGCCGTGCTGTGGCACACCGAGATCGAGGACGAGTCGCCCAGCGAGGTCGCCACGCTGTTCGGGCTGGACGCCAACGGCACCCGCGTGCTCGCCAGCCGGGCCCGCGAGGGCCTCAAGCAGGCCTACCTCCAGGCCCACGTCAGCGCCACGCTCACCGGCGACGAGGACTGCGCCCGCTACGCCGACCAGCTCGGCACGTATGCCCGCGGGCGGCTGCGCACCCGGGCCGAGCGGGGGCTGCGCAAGCACCTGGAGGAGTGCGCGAAGTGCCGGCTGGCCGCGCTGCAGATCGAGGAAGTGGCCGGCGGTATCCCGGCGGTCGTGCCGGTCGCGGTCATCGGCTGGTTCGGGGCCGCCGGGTATGCGAAGGCGGCCGGGCTCATCGCCGGGGGCGCGGGAGCGGCCGGTGCGGCGGGGGCGGCAG
>NZ_JAIGQA010000026.1:0-58812 GCF_019733245.1 Streptomyces sp. WAC04114 | reverse complement strand
CCCACCGCCCTCCGGAGAACAGGCCACCACCCGGCTCACCGGGTCCGTCGGGGCCCCGTGCGCCCGCGCCGGCCCCGCCGCCCACAGCGGCAGCAGCAGGGGGGTCACGAGGGCGGCCGCGAGTGCGGCGCGGTGTGCGGTCGTACGAGGCATCCGGCTGCTCTCCTCGGCCCGGGGCGGCACGTTCGGTAGTGCAGTACGGGAAATCGGCCCGACGCGTTCATCACGCCACGACCTGCTCGAAAAGGGGCCATTGAGCGATCGACCGCCCGCCATAGAGGGTGTGGTTCCAGCCGGATCGAGGGTTTCCCCCGTATCCCGCTGACCTCCCCTTTGCCTATCGTTCGAGCACTGCTGACCCACAGGTAACCCCGGACGGGTCCGCTCGCACCCCACGCCTGGCCGGCCATCGCGTCGCTCTTCGCTTTTCGAACCACCCCCCTGCGCTTCGACGACGAAGCGAGTCCACCGCCGCTCCGTGCAGCCCGGAGTCCGGCCACGAAAGGCAACGACCGTGCGTACCTCCCCAGAGCTCAGACGGAAGCTGATATCCGTCGCCGCAGTCTCCGCCGCCCTGCTGACCGCCGTCCCCGCCTCGGTCGCCGTCGCCCAGGAGGCCGCCCCCCGCCCGGCCGCCGTGCAGACCGAGGCCGCCCCCGGCATCCAGGCCGAGCGCCTCATCGTCGGCTACAAGTCCGGCGCCACCGAGGCCACGTCCGACAAGGCGGCGGCCGCCGACGCCGAGTCCAAGGCCGAGAAGACCGGCGAGGACGTCGACTTCCAGCGCCGCCTCGGCACCGGCGCCGCCCTCGTCGAACTGGGCACCCACCCCACCCGTGCCTCCGTCGCCGACGTCGTCAGCCAGTACAAGGCCGACCCCCAGGTCGCCTACGTCGTCCCGGACCGCCTGAACAAGCCGACGGCCGTCACCCCGAACGACACCGAGTACAGCAAGCAGTGGGACCTGTTCGAGTCGACCGCGGGCATGAACGTCCCCGGCGCCTGGGACACCACCACCGGCAGCGGCGTGACCGTCGCCGTCATCGACACCGGCTACGTCGCCCACTCCGACCTGGCCGCGAACATCGTCGGCGGCTACGACTTCATCTCCGACACCGCCGTCTCCGTCGACGGCAACGGCCGTGACAGCAACCCGGCCGACCCGGGCGACTGGTACAACGACAACGAGTGCGGCCAGGGCATCGCCGCCTCCGGCTCCTCCTGGCACGGCACCCACGTGGCCGGCACCATCGCCGCCGCCACCAACAACGGCAAGGGTGTCGCCGGTATCGCCTACGGCGCGAAGATCTCCCCGGTCCGCGTCCTCGGCAAGTGCGGCGGCTACGACTCCGACATCATCGACGCCATCACCTGGGCGTCCGGCGGCACCGTCTCCGGCGTGCCCGCCAACACCAACGTCGCCAAGGTCATCAACATGAGCCTCGGCGGGGGCGGCGCCTGCTCCAGCGCGACCCAGAGCGCCATCAACGGCGCCGTGAGCCGCGGCACCTCGGTCGTCGTCGCGGCCGGCAACGAGAACCAGAACGTTTCCAACGCCTCCCCGGCGAACTGCAACAACGTCATCGCGGTCGCCGCGACCAACCGCGCCGGCAGCCGGGCCTCGTACTCCAACTACGGCTCGCTCGTCGACATCGCCGCCCCCGGCGGTGAGACCCGCACCTCCACCGCCAACGGCATCCTGTCCACGCTGAACTCCGGCACGAAGACGCCGTCGAGCGAGAACTACGCCTACTACCAGGGCACCAGCATGGCCACCCCGCACGTCGCGGGCCTCGCCGCGCTGATGAAGTCGGCCAACTCCGCCCTCACTCCGGCGCAGATCGAGTCGGCCATCAAGGCCAACGCCCGTGCCCTGCCCGGCACCTGCTCCGGCGGCTGCGGCGCGGGTCTCGCGGACGCCGCCAAGACGGTCCAGGCCGTGAAGGGCGGCACGTCCACCGGCACGACGTTCTCCAGCACCGCCGCCGTCGCCATCCCGGACAACGGCGCCGCGATCGAGTCGCCGATCAGCGTCACCGGCCGCAGCGGCAACGCCCCCTCGGCCCTCCAGGTCGGCGTCGACATCACCCACACCTACCGCGGCGACCTCGTCATCGACCTGGTCGCGCCGGACGGTTCGACGTACCGCCTGAAGTCCGCCGCGTCGGACTCCGCCGACAACGTGAACACCACCTACACGGTGAACGCCGCCGGCGAGGCGGCCAACGGCACCTGGAAGCTGCGCGTCCAGGACACCGCGGCCCAGGACACGGGCACGCTCAACAGCTGGAAGCTGACCTTCTGATCCTCCCTCGGGAACGCTGAACGAGGCAGGCCACAAGCGGGCGGGCCGGCCGGTGCGGATGGGGCACCGGCCGGCCCGCCTTTACGTCTGGCCCCACATCCCCCACAGTTAGATACCGAACGCGCTGTTTTCTTTCACCAGTTGCGCTTGTTTTGCCGGATGTGCACCCGCACTCCGGCACACTGGTGTGATGGGCGCCGTCTCAGGGTGAGTTATCGTGTACGGGGGGTAAAAACAAACGGCATGACCCGTTCATTTCCGTCCCGGGAGAGTGCAGTCGATGGCGAGGCAGTTGCGAGCCGAGCAGACCCGCTCGACGATCATCACGGCCGCCGCTGACCTGTTCGACCGTCGCGGCTACGAATCGACCAGTCTCAGCGACATCGTGGAGCACGCGCACGTCACCAAGGGCGCCCTGTACTTCCACTTCGCGGCGAAGGAGGATCTCGCCCACGCGATCCTCGAACTCCAGTCGCACACCGCCCGCCGGCTGGCGACGGAGACCGACAACCGCGGCCACACCTCTCTCGAGGCGCTGATGCGCCTGACGTTCGGCATCACCCGCATGTCCGTCGAGGACCCGGTGCTGCGGGCCGGCCTGCGGCTCGCCACCGGCGGGATCCGGCCCCGGCCGCCCCTGAGCCATCCGTTCACCGAGTGGCTGGACATCGTCACGGCCCGGCTCGTCGGCGCGGTCAAGGAGTCCGACGTCCACCCGGACATCGACATCGACGTCGTGGCCCACTCGCTGGTCTGCTTCTTCGTCGGCACCCGCGTCGTGGGCCGCTCCCGCGAGCCGGTCGCCCGCCAGCCCCGCCGGACGGCCGAGATGTGGAACATACTCATCCGCGGTCTGGTCCCGGTGACCCGCCGAGCCCGCTATCTGAGCCTGGCGGCACGCCTGGAGCGGGAGATCGCACCCGTCTGACCCGAGAGCGGGCGGCTCGACCCGTGCGAGGGGCACGCGCGTTACGGTGTGGCCCATGCCCGACACCCCCTCCGCGCCCCTGCTCCTCGGCAACCAGCCGGGCTCCTTCCCCCACAGTGTGCTGGCCGAGCGGCACCCCGCGATCATCAAGCAGGTCCGCGAGGCCTTCCCCTACGAACCCGCGCAGCACCGCGCCCTGGACGAACTGCTCGCCGAGTGCACCGAGGGCGAGATCGAACCCCTCCCGGCCGACGCGCACGACCGGGACCTCTGGGAGGCCTGGGGGCTGCGCGAGTACACCGGCCGGTCCTGGTTCGACGTGCCGTGGCTCTGGTCCGAGAGTTGGTTCTACCGCCGGCTGCTCCAGGCCGTGGGCTACTTCGGCCCCGGCCCCTGGCAGGGCATCGACCCCTTCCGCCCCTTCAAGCTCGCCGAACTCGACTCCGCCGAGACCGGCGAGGAACTCGCCGCCCTCGACGACCTCGCCGCCCGGCCCGCCGCCGAACAGGCCCAGGCCCTGCTGCACGGCTCCCTGTGGGGCAACCGGGCCGACCTCGGCTTCCGCCTCTCCGCCGAAGGCGCACGGGCCGCGGACGCCGCGCCCGGCCTGGTCGCCGACGACAGCGACCGGCTCTGGTCCCTGCTCGACACCACCGGGCCGGGGACCGGCACGCTGTGCCTGGTCGCCGACAACGCCGGACGCGAACTCGTCCCCGATCTCCTCCTCCTCGCCCACCTCCTGAGCAGCGGCCGCATCGGACGGGCGGTCCTGCACGTCAAGCCGTACCCCTACTACGTCTCCGACGCCACCACCGCCGACGTCGTCGACGCCCTGCGCCGGCTGACCGGCGCCGGGGGAGCGGCCGCCGCGTACGGCGGACAGCTCTGGTCCGCCCTCGCCGACGGCCGCCTCACCCTGCGCGCCCACCCCTTCTCCAGCGCCCCGCTGCCCTACGAGGAGATGCCCGGCGACCTGCGCGAGGAGTTCGCCTCGGCCACCCTCACGATCGTGAAGGGCGACCTCAACTACCGCCGCCTGGTGGGCGACCGGCTGTGGGCCCCGACCACACCGTTCGCCGACGTGACCGCCCACTTCCCCGGCCCGGTCGCCGCCCTGCGCACCCTGAAGTCCGACGTGATCACCGGCCTCGACGCACAGACCGAGGCCGCTCTGGTCGCGGCGGAGGATCAGCGCTGGCGCACCAGCGGCACCCACGCGCTGATCCAGGTGAGGGCCCCCGGCTAGGTCAAGTCTTCTGCACCACGCCCGCGTTCACGTTCGCTTCACGCGATGGTGTGATCATGTCCCGCCCCGCGGATGCCGCCGCGGGGCGCCGGGTAGAGCCCGGCCATGACGCAGCCGTTCGAACTCCCGCATTTCTACCTGCCGCACCCCGCGCGGCTGAACCCGCATGTCGACGAGGCCCGGGCCCATTCGACCGCGTGGGCGCGCGAGATGGGCATGCTGGAGGGCTCCGGCGTCTGGGAGCAAGCCGACCTGGACGCGCACGACTACGGCCTGCTGTGCGCCTACACCCACCCCGACTGCGACGGCCCCGCCCTGTCCCTCATCACCGACTGGTACGTGTGGGTCTTCTTCTTCGACGACCACTTCCTGGAGATGTACAAGCGCAACCCGGACCGCGTCGCCGGCAAGGCGCACCTGGACCGGCTGCCGCTGTTCATGCCGCCGGACCTGTTCGCTGCCGTGCCGGAGCCGCGGAACCCGGTCGAGGCGGGCCTCGCCGACCTGTGGGCGCGCACCGTGCCGGTGATGTCCGAGGACTGGCGCCGCCGCTTCGCGGTGGCCACCGAGCACCTCCTCAACGAGTCGATGTGGGAGCTGTCCAACATCGACGAGGGGCGGATCGCCAACCCCGTCGAGTACATCGAGATGCGCCGCAAGGTCGGCGGCGCCCCCTGGTCGGCCGGGCTCGTGGAGTTCGCCACCGCCGAAGTGCCCGCCGCCGTCGCCGGGACCAGGCCCCTTCGGGTGCTGATGGAGACGTTCTCCGACGCCGTGCACCTGCGCAACGACCTGTTCTCCTACCAGCGCGAGGTCGAGGACGAGGGGGAGAACAGTAACGGCGTGCTCGTCCTGGAGACCTTCTTCGGCTGCACCACCCAGGAGGCCGCCGACACCGTCAACGACGTCCTCACCTCCCGCCTCCACCAGTTCGAGCACACGGCGTTCACCGAAGTGCCCGCCGTGGCCCTGGAGAAGGGGCTCCGGCCGGACGAGGTCGCGGCCGTGGCGGCGTACACGAAGGGACTGCAGGACTGGCAGTCCGGCGGCCACGAATGGCATCTGCGCTCCAGCCGCTACATGAACGAGAACGCGGCGCGCGGCGGGAGCCCCTGGCCTGGATGCACCGGCATCGGCACCTCGGCAGCCGACGTGCGCGCCCTGCTCGCGACGGCCGGGGCCACGGGCGCCCCTCCCACGCCTTTCGGGCAGTCGGGGAGGCTGCGCTCCCACACCCACGTGCCGTACCAGCAGGTCGGGCCGTCGCGGATCCCCGACATCCGCATGCCGTTCCCGCTGCAGCTCAGCCCGCACGTGGACAACGCCCGCCGCGGTCTGCGCGACTGGGCGGAGCGCATGGGCATCCTCGCCGAGGGCGTCTGGGACGAGGACAAGCTCCGCGCCTACGACCTCGCCCTCTGCTCGGCCGGCCTCGACCCGGACGCCACACCCGAGGCCCTCGACCTCAGCGCGCAGTGGCTCGCCTGGGGCACCTACGGCGACGACTACTACCCCCTGGTGTACGGCCACCGCCGCGACCTCGCCGCCGCCCGGCTGACCACGGCCCGTCTGTCCGACTGCATGCCCGTCGACGGCGCTCCGCCGCTCCCGGCCAACGCCATGGAGCGCGGCCTGATCGACCTGTGGGTGCGCACCACCGCCGGGATGACGCCCGAGGCGCGGCAGACACTCAAGCACGCGGTGAACGTCATGACCGAGAGCTGGGTGTGGGAGCTGTCCAACCAGTTCCTCAACCGGGTGCCCGACCCGGTCGACTACCTGGAGATGCGCCGCGCGACCTTCGGCTCCGAGCTCACCCTGAGCCTGTGCCGGATGGGACACGGCCCGGCCGTCCCGCCCGAGGTCTACCGCAGCGGCCCGGTCCGCTCCCTGGAGAACGCCGCGATGGACTTCGGGTGCCTCGTCAACGACGTCTTCTCGTACCAGAAGGAGATCGAGTTCGAGGGCGAGGTCCACAACGCGATCCTCGTCGTGCAGACCTTCTTCGGCTGCGACTACCCGACCGGGCTGGGCATCGTGCACGATCTGATGAGCCAGCGCCTGCGCCAGTTCGAGCACGTCGTCGAGCACGAACTGCCGGTCCTGTACGACGACTTCCGGCTCACGCGGCAGGCGCGCGCGGCCATGGCGACGTATGTGGCGGACCTGCGGAACTGGATGTCCGGCATCCTCCACTGGCACCGCGAGGTGGACCGCTACAAGGCCGAGTGGCTGTCCCGCCGCACCCACGGCTTCCTCCCGGACCGGGCGCCGGCCGTGCCCGTGCCCGCGCTCCGCTGAAGGGGCGACCTCCACGTTCCGGCCGGGGGCGTCATCCAGGTCACCGGCCCGGACGCGCCCATCGTGCACCCCCTGCACATCCACCTGGTCGACTTCCAGCTCCTCGGCCGCGACGCCCACGACGTGTCGGGCTTCGACCCGGCGGTGGGCGGCACGCGTGCGCCGATCCGGTACGCCCCGGGCACCAGATGCTGCGCGTCATGCGGACGTTCGACGGCGCGCACGGGGGTCACGGGGACGGGCACACAGGCTGATCCCTGACCGCGCCGGACCCCGGTCAGTCTCACTCGTTCGTGGCTCGTGGCCCGACGGTGCGCCGGGTAGAGCACCTGCCGTGATCGTTCCGGGATCCGCCGGAGGCGATCGGCACCATCCGGAGGCGAGCCATGGAACAGACCGCGCTGCGACCCAAGCCGATGCCGGGCCGGGAACCCGAGGGGGCCGCCCCGGCGCCGGGGTCCGGACCGTCCCGGCCCCGTCCGCATGCCGCGCGGCGACGGGGGCGGCGAATCCTGAACGTGCTGCTCGCCGGGTTCGCCGGTGCGGTCCTGGTGCTCTCCGGGATCGGCCTCGGGACGATGGGCACCGCGGTGCTCGGCAAGGGCGCGCGCCTCGACCTGCGAGGGTGGCAGCACACGTCCTCGCCACCCGGCCCCACGCCCGCCGCCGCGGCACCCACCGCCCCCGCCGCCGCCGCCGCGACGCTCGGCGTGCAGGTCATGGACGCCCGCAAGCCGGGGGCCGTGGTGGTGGGACTGCACGTCCCCGGTCCGGCGCAGGCCGCCGGTCTGGTGCGCGGCGACGTGCTGCTGGCCTTCGGCGCGACCCGGATCGACACCGCCGCCGATCTCGTCAGGGCCGTCGCCCGCGTTCGCCCGGGCGCCGAGGTCAGGCTGACGGTCCGCCACCGCAGCGGTGGCTACGAGCAGCTGACCCTCGTACCGGCCGTCGCCGCGTGAGGCACGCCCTCACGGCACGACGCGGAAGTGGCTGGTGAGCCGCCCCGAGTCGTCCAGGACGTGGAAGGCGAGCCCGGGGGGCGCCTCCCGGTCGGCGATCTGCTCACCCTCCCAGGGCAGCCGCAGCGTCCACGTCACACCGGGCCCGACGACCAGGGGCCGCCCCGCGAACGAGGTGGCGGCCGGGGTGTGGGCGTGGCCGGTGATCAGCCCGGCGATCTCGGGCCGGCGGGCCAGCAGGTCCGCCAGCCGGCCGGGATGCCGCAGCGCGTAGGAGTCGGGCAGCGGGTGGTGCAGCGCCACCGGCGGGTGGTGGAAGGCGAGCAGGGCCGGAAGGCCGCCGTCGAGTTCGTCGAGGGTCGTCTCGATCCAGTCGTACGTCTCCTCGTCCAGTTCCCCGTCGTCGCTGCCGGGGATGCTGGAGTCGCACATCAGCACCGCGCCGTCGTCGAAGACCTGCACGCTGTTGACCGGCCCCTCGCCCCCGGGCCGGTCCAGCAGCGCCTTGCGACAGGGCGTACGGCTGTCGTGGTTGCCCGGGCAGGTCAGCACCGGGAACGGGGCGTCGCCGGTGCGCAGACCCAGGATGCGGGCGGCCTCCTCGTACTCCGGCTCCGTGCCGTGGTCCGCGATGTCCCCGGTCACCAGCAGCGCGTCCACATGGCCCGGCAGCTCCCACAGCCGGTCGCGCACCCGCTCGGCGCGCTCCGTCGCCCGCGCGCTCCCGTCCAGATGCAGATCGCTGATGTGCGCGAGTACCAGCACCGTCGTACGCCCCCTCGATCGACCGCTTAATGGAAGAGTCGCATCTAAGCATTAGGCGTAACGCCGGGGCAATCCGCTGCCGTTGGGCAGGTTGCCGGGGTGAATGCCCGCAGACGGCTCGCGCCGCCCCCTTGGGCCGGGCAGGATGCTGCCCGTAGCCCCTTCGCCCGTCCTGGGAGGCCCGGATGACCGGAAGCACGGCCGCGACCTTCACCGCCGACGACTACCGGGCCCGCATGGAGCGCGCCGCGCGCACGGCCGCCGACGCCGGTCTCGCGGGCCTGCTGGTGGCCCCGGGCCCGGACCTGGTCTGGCTCACCGGCTACACACCCCCGGCGGTCACCGAGCGGCTCACCCTGCTGATCCTCGCCGCCGGGCAGGACCCCGTCCTCGTCGTCCCCGCCCTGGAGGCCCCGGACGCGCAACGCGCCGCCGGCGCGGCCGCCCTGACCCTGCACGACTGGACCGACGGCAAGGACCCCTACGCCGCCACCGCCGCCCTCCTCGAAGACTCGGGCCGGTTCGGCATCAGCGACAACGCCTGGGCCCTGCACCTGCTGGCCCTCCAGCAGGCCATGCCCCGCAGCTCCTACGCCTCGCTCACCGACGCCCTGCCGATGCTGCGCGCCGTCAAGGACGCGGCCGAGCTGGACCTCATGGCCGCCGCCGGAGCCGCCGCCGACGCCACGTTCGAGGAGATCCGGAACGTCCCCTTCGCCGGGCGCCCGGAGTCCGAGGTGGCCGCCGACCTCGACCGGCTGCTGCGCCGGCACGGTCACGAGCAGGTCGACTTCACCATCGTCGCCTCGGGCCCGAACGGCGCCAACCCGCACCACGAGGCGGGCGACCGCGTCATCGCGCGCGGCGACATGGTCGTCCTCGACTTCGGCGGGCTGCGGGACGGCTACGGCTCCGACACCTCCCGCACGGTCCACGTCGGCGAGCCCACCGACGAGGAGCGGCGCGTGCACGACATCGTGCGCGAGGCCCAGGAGGCCGGCTTCCGCGCGGTGCGCCCCGGCGCCGCCTGCCAGGACGTCGACCGGGCCGCCCGCGAGGTCATCGCCGCCGCCGGCTACGGCGAGTACTTCATCCACCGCACCGGGCACGGCATCGGCGTCACCACCCACGAGCCGCCGTACATGATCGAGGGCGAGGAGCGGCCCCTCGTCCCCGGCATGTGCTTCTCCGTGGAACCCGGCATCTACCTGCCCGGCCGCTTCGGGGTCCGCATCGAGGACATCGTGACCGTCACCGAGGACGGCGGACGGCGCCTGAACACCACCACGCGCCAGCTGGTCATAGTGGAGTGAGGCCCCGATGTCCCCAGCTCGCCTCCCGAACGGCAACGGCGCGACCATGACCCAGGCACCCACACCCACCGCGGACACCGTCCGCCGGCTGGTCCTGTCCCTCCTCGAGGACGCCAAGGAAGGCAAGGACGGCAGGGACTCCAAGAGCACCAAGAGCACCGAGGGCCCCGCGGGCACCCCGCAGGGCCGCGGCGGCAAGGAGCCCCGGCCGGGCGGGAGCGGCTCCGGCCCCGACGTCCGGCCCGCCGGCCCGGGCGCCGAACCCGTCACCTGGTGGGTCGGCACCCGCCACGTGCTGCGCCTCGCCCCCGACCGCGAGGCCAGCCGGCGCCAGCGCCGCGAACTGCGCCTGCGCGACCTCGTCCGCCCGCACGTCCCGGCCACGGTGCCCGCCAGCGTCGCGCACGGCGAGTGGGCCCCCGGCCTGAGCTACACGCTGGACACCAAGGTGCCCGGCGGCTCGGGGGAGGAGCACGACGTGTCCGCCGTCGGCGAGGCCGACCTCGCCGCGCTCCTGACGGGTCTGCGCGAGGTGCCGGTCCGGCAGGCCGAGACGCTCGGCGTGCCGCGCGCCGCGCCACGCTCCCTGGAGGCGCTGCGCCGGGCCGCCATACGCGCCGCCGAACGCCTCGCCGCAGCCGACGAGTTCGACGCCACACGCCTGAACCAGCTCACCCCGCCCGCCGCGTCCCAGCTCGCCGCCCAGCCCGCCTCGGCGGTCCTCACCCACCGCAGCCTCACGGGCGGGCACCTCGTGGTCAGCGCCGACGGCCGGGTGCGCGGCGTGCTCGGCTGGGCGGGCGCGGTCGTCGGCGACCCGGCGGAGGACATCGCGGGCCTCGCGCTCGCCGTCGGCTCACCGGCCGCCGTACGCGCCGCCACCCTCGCCGGCTACGGCGCCCGCCCCTGTCTGCGCGGCCTCTGGCTCGCCCGCTGCGACACCGTCGTCCACCTCGCCGAGGACCTCACCGGCAAGGACGCCGCCCTGCTGCGGACCCGGCTGCGCCGCGCCTGGGAGCCGATCCTGCTGGAACGGGTGACGGACCTGGGGGACGCCGACGACGCCCTGTGACGTGCCGGGCGCCGCCCTTCCGTACGGCTGCCCTCCGCCCATGACGCCTGCCGCGGCGGCCCTGCTCCTGCTGACCGCCGCCGCCCTCACACACCTGGCCGGCCGCTCCGGCACCCCCGCGCCCCGGCACCGGCGCGACGGCGCCCCCGGCCCGGCAGCAGGCCCCGGAGCAGCGCCTTACCGGGCTCCCCAGGGTGACGGCGCCCGACCTCGGCCCCGGCCGGTGCGCCCGCACGGTGAAGCCGAGGGAGCAGCCCTGCACGGCGTCGGCGAGGAGAGTGTCCATCACCGTCACGCACGAGGGCGGCACGCCCCGCCCGGTCCGCACCGCCGCCGTACGCCACGGCGACGTCACCGCCGTACGCACCGCGGTGGGCGGCGCCCCCATCGCGAGCCCCGCGGTCCTCACGCCCGTGATCGAGGCACAGGACGCGAAGCTCCGCTGACGGCCCGCGCTGCTCAGTCCTGGGCGAGCACCACGGCCGACTCCCCGGGCAGCCGCACCACCCCGTCCGCCCCGGGCTTGTCCACCGGCTCCCACGCGGCCAGCACGCGCGCGTGGGGCACGCCGAGCGGCAGCTCGGCCGGCTCGGCGGCCAGGTTCACCGCCACCAGGACGTCCCCGCGCCGGAAGGCGATCCAGCGCCGCTCCTCGTCGAAGGCCACCTTGGTGTCGGCGAGGTCGGGGTCGGTCAGGTCCGGCTGCTCGTGGCGCAGGGCGAGGAGCTGCCGGTACCAGGCCAGCATGCGCGCGTGCGGCTCGCGCTCCGGCTCGGACCAGTCGAGGCAGGAGCGGTCCCGGGTCGCCGGGTCCTGCGGGTCGGGCACGTCCTCCTCCTTCCAGCCGTGCGCGGCGAACTCCCGCCGCCTGCCCCGCCGTACGGCGTCCGCGAGCTCCGGGTCGGTGTGGTCGGTGAAGAACTGCCAGGGCGTGCCCGCCGCCCACTCCTCGCCCATGAAGAGCATCGGTGTGAAGGGCGCGGTCAGGATCAGCGTGGCCGCGCACGCCAGCAGCCCGGGGGAGACAAGGGCCGAAAGCCGGTCCCCCCGGGCGCGGTTGCCGACCTGGTCGTGGGTCTGGCCGTAGCCGAGCAGCCGGTGCCCGGCCACCCGCGAGCGGTCCAGCGGGCGCCCGTGGTGGCGCTCCCGGAAGCTGGAGTACGACCCGTCGTGGAAGTAGCCGCCGGTCAGGGTCTTGGCGAGCCCGCCGAGGCCGGCGCGCGCGAAGTCGGCGTAGTAGCCCTGCGACTCGCCGGTCAGCGTGGTGTGCAGGGCGTGGTGGAAGTCGTCGTTCCACTGCGCGTGCAGCCCGAGGCCGCCCTCCGCGCGGGGGGTGATGAGCCGCGGGTCGTTCAGGTCCGACTCGGCGACCAGGAACAGCGGCCGGTCCGTCTCGGCGGCCAGGGCGTCCACGGCCTGGGACAACTCCTCCAGGAAGTGGTACGCGCGCGTGTCCACCAGCGCGTGCACCGCGTCCAGGCGCAGCCCGTCGATCCGGTAGTCGCGCAGCCAGGCCAGCGCGCTGCCGATCAGGAACGCGCGCACCTCGTCCGAGCCCGGTGCGTCCAGATTGACCGCGGCGCCCCAGGGCGTGTGGTGGGTGTCCGTGAGGTACGGGCCGAAGACGGGCAGGTAGTTGCCGGACGGCCCGAAGTGGTTGTGCACCACGTCGAGCACCACGCCCAGTCCGAGTTCGTGCGCCCGGTCGACGAAGCGTTTCAGCGCCTCGGGGCCGCCGTACGGCTCGTGCACCGCCCACAGCGAGACACCCTCGTAGCCCCAGCCGTGCGTGCCCGGGAAGGGGCACAGGGGCATCAGCTGCACATGCGTGACGCCGAGTTCGGCGAGATGGCCGAGCCGCCCGGCGGCCGCGTCCAGGGTGCCCTCGGGCGTGTACGTCCCTACGTGCAGCTCGTACAGCACCGCTCCGGGCAGCGGCCGCCCCCGCCACCGCGCGCGCCACGCGTACCGCTCGTGGTCGACGACCGCGCTCAGCCCGTCCGGGCCGTCCGGCTGCCGCCGCGAGCGCGGATCGGGCAGCACGGTCCCGTCGTCCACCGCGAAGCCGTACCGGGATCCCTCGCGCGCTTCGGCCTCACCCCGCCACCACCCCGCCCGTTCCGGATCTCGCTCCAACGCGTGTGTGACGTCGTCGCACCGGAGCGTCACACGGCCGGCCTGTGGTGCCCACACCTCGAACTGCACGGACGGTTCCCCTTCGTCTGCTCACCGTGATGTAGCCCGTCCATGGTGCGTCAAAAGAGATCAATCCGCTGGTGCATCCACCCATTTGCGGCGGGTCTACCCGGGTACGCGCGCGGGGCGGCCGATTTCCCGTTTTCTGGACAGCCCGGCCGCGCTGCCCGACAATCACCAGCGTGACGTCGTCCTTCGAGTTCAACACGTTCCCCGCGCGGCTCTCCGACGCGGAGCGGGACCGGGTGCTGAAGGTGCTGCGGGACGGCGTCGCCGTGGGCCGCCTCTCCCACGACACGTTCGTCCACCGCATGGAGCTGGCGCTCGCCGCCCGCCGCCCGGACGAACTCGCCGCGCTCACCGCCGACCTGCGCACCGAGAGCCGCCTCTCGCGCCTGGTGTTCGGCACCGTCGAGGCGGTCTCCGGATTCTCCGTACGGCTGCGCAGGGCCTGGCAGGCCGAGCGGCTGCCCAAGCTGCAACTGCCTCACCCCTCGCACGGCCATCCGCTGCGCATAGGCCGCGATCCCGCCAGCGGACTGCGCCTCAACCACGAGACGGTCTCCCGCGTGCACGCCGAACTCCGTCACCAGGGTGGCATGTGGGTCCTGCGCGACCTCGGCTCCACCAACGGCACGACGGTGAACGGCAGGCGCGTCGTCGGCGCGGCCGTCGTCCGCGAGGGCGACCAGGTGGGCTTCGGCCGGATGACGTTCCGGCTGTCGGACGGCTGACCGGAAACCGAGCCACGCCTCACCTCTGGCCTGGGGGTTGCCGAAAGCCGGTCCCGGAACCCTGGCCGAAATCCCGTTGCCGCTCACGGTGTTGACGTACCCCTGAAGTCGTGACTGACTGTGCGTACGCCATCTACACCTGGTGAACCGACGGCACCGCATGGGGGAGGTGTGCCCTGCCGCCCCTGCTGCGCTACCCGACCGTCGACGAACTGGGCGCCCGGGCCGCCGCCCTCGTCGCCCGCCACCCCCGTGACGCCCGGCTGCGCCGGGTCGGCACCTCCCGCGCGGGCACCCCGCTGTGGCTGCTCTCCGTCGGACACGGCAGCCGCCAGGCCCTGGTCGTCGCCGGCCCGCACGCCAACGAACCGGTGGGCGGCGCCACCGTGCTCCGCCTGGCCGAGCGGGCCCTGGCCGACCCGCGGCTGACCGAGGGCGCGCACGCCACCTGGAACCTGCTGCTGTGCCTCGACCCGGACGGCTCGCGCCGCAACGAGGGCTGGCTGCCCGGCCCCTACACGCTCGGCCGGTACGTCCGTCACTTCTTCCGGCCCGGATTCCTGGAGCAGCCCGAGTGGCTGCCCGACGGCGCGGCCGGCGCCGCCCTGCCGGAGACCCGCGCCCTGCTCGGCCTCCAGGACGAACTGCGCCCGTTCCTCCAGTGCTCCCTGCACGGCGTCGACATCGGCGGCGGCTTCGTGGAACTCACCCACGACCTGCCCGGCCTCGACCGGCGCCTCGCCCACATCGCCGCCCGGCTCGGCATCCCCCGCGAACTCGGCGCCTACGACGCTCTGTACTGGCCCGGCCTCGGACCCGCCGTCTACCGGATCCCGCCGCCGCGCCGGGCCGATCTGGTCGCGGCCATGACGGAGGCCGCCGTCGAGTCCACGTGGTACCACCCCTACCGGCACGGCACCGTCACCGCGGTCGTCGAGGCACCCATGTGGGGCGTGAGGGCCGTGGCGGACGGCTCCCCGCCCGCGGACGGGGAGGCCGTGCTCCGGGCCGTCAGCCGCACCCTGCGCCACGACACGGACCTCCTGCGGCACCTGCTGGCCCGGATCCGGCCGCACCTCGCCACCGCGCCCGACGCGGCCCGCCTGCTCGCCCCGGTCGACGACTACCTCCTGGTCTGCCCCGGCCTCGCCGACGCCTGGGACCCCGACACCGGCGAAAGCCCGGGCCATCCCCTCCCGGCCCTGAGCACCGCCCACCTGGTCGCCCTGCGCATCTCCGGGCGCCGCCTCGCGCTGCGCACGGCGGGACTGCTGCACCAGCTCGTCCGGGCCGCCGGCCGCGACCCCGGCGGGGTGCTGCCGGACCTGGACCGGCTGATCGACCAGTGGTGCGCCGAGTACCGCGACGGCTGCGGGGCGCGCTGGATCCCGGTGGCCCGCCAGGCGGAGTACCAGGCCCGGGTGGTGCTCGCCGCGTTCGAGCTGGCGGGGCGGCGCACCCGCGCGTGCTCCGGCTCGGGTCCGGGTGAGCCGGTGCCGCTGCAACGGGACTGAGGAACGGGACGGGGACGCCGGCTACCAGGCCCGCTCGCGCGCATGCAGCGCCGCCGCGACGACCGTGCGGGACTGGTGCTCCACCTGGTGCTCCAAGGGCACCCAACGGGCGCGGAAACGTTCCGCGAAGGCGTCGCTCCAGGTCGAGACGAGCCCCTCGAGCTGCTTCGCCGCCGCGTCGTCGGTCCCGCGCAGCACCCGCAGCAGCATGGCCGCCGCCCGCAGCGGCACGCGGCGCGCGAACGCGTCCACGCTGCCGACGTACGCCCGGGTGCGGTCGGCGGGCGGCGTGTGGAGCAGGTCCGAGGCCAGGCCCGGCACCAGCTCCAGCCCCCACCGGGCGGCCCGCAGCAACGGCCCGTCCAGGTCCGCCAGCCGCGGCAGCACGCCGTCGAGCACGCGCGACACCTCCAGCGCGTCCCGCTGCAGCCGGCGCGCCAGCATCCCGATCGCCGCCGCCGGAGCCGGATGCGGAGCCGGGTCGTCGACCAGGTCGCTCGCCCACATCGGCACCTCGACGACCGCGGTCAGCCCGCCGTAACGGTGGGCGTGGTACCAGGTGCTGTGCCGCGCGTCGTCCGGCAGGCTCGGGTACGCCGGCCCGATCCCCGGCGCCGGCATCACATGGACGCCCGGCCCGGAGGCGGGCCACCCCGCGGCGTCCGACGCCCCGGTCTCCACCGGGATGTGCAGCTCGGCCGCGGACTTGACGAACGGCTCGGCGAGCCCCGGCACGTCCCTCGTCAGCTGCACCCAGCTGCCGCCCAGATCCGTGCCGTGCAGGGTGACCTGCAGATATGGGCGCAGTTCGTCGATGACGCCCGTCAGGGCCCGGGTCTCGGGCGGCAGCCGGTCCGGCGGCAGCACCGACGGCGCCCACTCGGGCTGCTCAGGGCCCGCCGGCCGGAAGAAGCCCAGGTGGTAGTCGAAGAGGCTGCGCGGCGCCGGCGTGACGTGCAGGCTCGCCCCGTCGGGGTCCGCGCACAGCAGGAAGTGCCAGGAGATGCCGTCGCGCAACTCCCGCTGCTCCAGGACCCGCCGGGCGAGCGCGAGCAGGGTGCAGGAGCCCGTCGGCTCGTTGGCGTGGGCGCCGGCCACCACCAGTACGGCGCGGCGGGCCCGGCCCACGGACAGCAGGTGCAGGGGCCTGCCAGCGCGTGAGGCACCCACCTGCCGCAGGGTGCACACACCGGGACGCTGAGCGGTCAACGCCCGGGCAGCAGAAACCTGTTCGGTCACCGTCGGGTAGCGCAGCTCCGGCAGGACACTCACCCCCGTCACATCCGCCCGAGTTCGCCATCGCAGTACCCCACGGCCATGGTGCGCTGTCAAGGGCGCGACGGGGTGGCCGCCAGGGGGCGCCCGGAAGCATTGGCCGCCGGGGCAGGCGCCACACCCGGTGCGGCCGCGTCCCATCAGGGCCCGGACACCTCCGGCCGGCTGTCCCGCCCTCAGTCACCCACCCGCTCCAGCAACGCCACCGGCAGCCCGCCGAACAGCTCCGCCACGCGCGCGTGCCCCGAGAACTCCCGCCCCGGCTCCAGCACGTCCGCCCACCGGCCGGGCGGCAGCGGCAGGCGTGTGTCCCCCCAGCCGCCCGCCTCCGCGAGCCGCAGGGACAGGCGGGTCACCGCCGTCAGCACCTCGCCGGAGCGGACGAACGCCAGGCAGTGCTGTGCCGCCGGGCCCTCGGCAGGCAGCGCCTGGTACGTCGCCGTGTCGCCGAAGGCGCCGGGCCGCCGGGCCCGCAGCCCCAGCGCCGCCCGCGTCACCGCCGCCTTCTCCCCGGACGTGCCGCCGGACTCCGCGGGCGGGAAGTCCACCGCCCGCCGGTTGTCCGGGTCGACCAGCGCCCGGTACTCGGCCTCCGTGCCCTGGTAGACGTCCGGGACGCCCGGCATCGTCAGCTGCACCAGGGCGGTGCCCAGCACGTTGGCCCGGATGTAAGGCTCCAGCGACCGGCGGAACGCGGCGACCCGCTCACCCGGCGCCCCGCACGGCCCGGCCGCCACGAACCGCTCCACCGCCTCCTCGTACGGCGGCTCCTGCTCGGTCCAGCTGGTGTACAGGCCCGCCTCCCGCACATGCTTCAGCAACGCCCCCTGCACCCGCTCCCGCACCCCGGAGGCCGGGCCCAGGCCGAACACCGTCTGCCAGGCCGCCCACGCCAGCTGCGCGTCCGGCACCCCCTCCCCGGTGCGGGTCACCTCCGCGAGCACGTTTGCCCAGCGGCCCGGGCACTCGGTGAGCACGTGCAGCGCCGCCCGGACGTCCGCACTGCGCTTGGTGTCGTGCGTGGTGGCCACCGTGCCGGTGACCGGCCAGTCGCGCTGCACGCGCGCGCAGTACGCGTGGAACTCCTCCGGCGACAGCGCGGGAGCCCCCGGATTCCCGCCCACCTCGGTCGCCGACAGCAGCGGCACGTACCGGTAGAACGCCGTGTCCTCCACGGACTTGGCCCGCAGCGCCGACGAGGTCTGTGCGAACCGCGTCCGGAACTCCAGCTGCGCGGGCCCGTCGCCGTACCGCCCCAGCACCAGGTCCCGTACGACGTCCACCGCACCGGCCTCCTCGGGCACGACGAAGGCCTGCCGGGCCTCGGCGGCCGCCTCCTCGGTGACCACGGACGCCGCGTCGGCGGACTCGTAGGGCCGGTAGACCTCCATGCGGACCAGGAGCTCCTGGAGCGCGGTGCGCAGTGCCCAGGGGGCGCGGTCGCGCAGGGCCGGCTCCGGGGAGGAGGCGCACAGCCGGCTCGCCACCCGGGTCAGCCGGTCGGTCTCGGTGGCCAGCTCGTGCGTGAGGACCTTGTACGCCGCCCGCCGCACCGTCGCCTCCCACTGCCCGCCCCGGTCCGTCTGCGGGGCCGCGAAGCGCCGGTACTGCCCCAGCAGCTCCCCGAACCCGGCGGGGTCCGTGAAGACCCCGTCCACGTGCCGCAGGGCGTCGTACCCGGTGGTCCCCGCCACGGGCCAGGACGCCGGCAGGTGCTCACCGTCGGCCAGGATCTTCTCCACGACCGTCCAGCGCCCCCCGGTCGCCTCGTGCAGCCTGGCGAGGTAGCCGTCGGGATCCGCGAGCCCGTCGGGGTGGTCGATGCGCAGTCCGTCGATCACGCCCTCGTGCAGCAGCCGGAGGATCGTGTCGTGGGTGGCCTCGAACACCTCCGGGTCCTCCACCCGCACCCCGATGAGCTCCGAGATGCTGAAGAACCGCCGGTAGTTGAGCTCGGTCCGGGCCAGCCGCCACCACACCGGGCGGTACCACTGCGCGTCCAGCAGATGCGGCAGCGGCAGGTCCTCGGTGCCCTCGCGCAACGGCAGGACGTGATCGTAGTAGCGCAGCACGTCACCGTCGACGCGCAGCTCGTCGAGCACCTCGCCCAGCGGCCCGCCGAGGATCGGCAGCAGCACCTGGCCGTCCTGCGCCTCCCAGTCGATGTCGAACCACCGGGCGTACGGCGACTTCGGGCCCTCGCGGAGCACCTCCCACAGGGCGCGGTTGTGGCGCGGGGCCATGGCCATGTGGTTCGGGACGATGTCCACCACCAGGCCGAGCCCGTGCTCGCGTGCGGTGCGCGCCAGTGCCCGCAGGCCTTCCTCGCCGCCGAGCTCCTCGCGCACGCGCGCGTGGTCGACGACGTCGTAGCCGTGCGTCGAGCCCGGCACGGCCTCCAGGACGGGGGACAGATGCAGGTGCGAGACGCCGAGCGAGGCCAGGTACGGCACGACGGCCGCGGCTGCTCCGAACGGGAACTCGGGCTGCAGCTGCAGCCGGTACGTGGCCGTGGGCACCACCGGGTCAGGTCGCTCAGGTGTCATGGAACGTACGTACCCGCCCCGCCGCCGTTCGTGTCATCCCCCGCGCCAGGTGCGCCGCGCGTCGCCCGGACGAGTGGCTTCCGGGCGACGCGCGCGCCGGGCGGTCAGACGGGCCGCTGGAGCACCGTCATGCTCCGGTCCGGCAGGGTCAGCCGGTCCCCGGCCTGCACCTTCGGGCCGGTCTCCGAGGGCACGCCGGCCGGGAGGGCCGTGTCGACCACGACCTCCCACTGCCGTCCGTGATTGACCGGCACCACGAACTCCAGCGGCTTCGGCGAGGCGTTGAACATCAGCAGGAACGAGTCGTCGCTGATGCGCTCCCCGCGCGGGCCCGGCTCGGAGATCGCGTTGCCGTTGAGGAACACGGTCAGCGCCGACGCCTGCGCCGAGTCCCAGTCCCGCTGGGTCATCTCACGGCCGTCCGGAGTGAACCAGGCGATGTCGGACAGGTCGTCGTGCGTGCCCTCCACGGGCCGGCCGTGGAAGAAGCGCCGACGGCGGAAGACCGGGTGGTTGCGGCGCAGCCACACCATCGCGCGGGTGAAGTCCAGCAGCCCGGTGTTCGCACCGCCCTGCGCGTCCTCGTCGCCCTCGGTGTTCTCGTCGTTCTCGGGCCACTCGACCCAGGAGATCTCGTTGTCCTGGCAATAGGCGTTGTTGTTGCCGCGCTGGGTGCGGGCGAACTCGTCGCCGTGGCTGATCATGGGCACGCCCTGGGACAGCATCAGCGTCGCGATGAAGTTCCGCATCTGCCGGGCGCGCAGCCGCAGCACGTCGGGGTCGTCGGTCTCGCCCTCGACCCCGCAGTTCCAGGACCGGTTGTGGCTCTCGCCGTCGCGGTTGTCCTCGCCGTTGGCCTCGTTGTGCTTGTCGTTGTAGGACACCAGGTCGTGCAGCGGGAAGCCGTCGTGGCAGGTCACGAAGTTGATCGAGGCCAGCGGGCGGCGCCCGTCGTCCTGGTACAGGTCGGACGAGCCGGTCAGCCGCGAGGCGAACTCCGCGAGGGTGCGCTGCTCGCCCCGCCACAGGTCGCGCACGGTGTCCCGGTACTTGCCGTTCCACTCGGTCCACAGCGGCGGGAAGTTCCCCACCTGATAGCCGCCCTCGCCCACGTCCCACGGCTCGGCGATCAGCTTCACCTGGGAGACCACCGGGTCCTGCTGCACCAGGTCGAAGAACGACGACAGCCGGTCCACCTCGTGGAACTGCCGGGCCAGCGTCGCGGCCAGGTCGAAGCGGAACCCGTCGACGTGCATGTCCGTGACCCAGTACCGCAGCGAGTCCATGATCAGCTGGAGCACGTGCGGGGAGCGCATGAGCAGGGAGTTCCCGGTCCCTGTCGTGTCCATGTAGTAGCGGGGGTCGTCGGTGAGCCGGTAGTAGCGCGGGTTGTCCAGGCCCTTGAAGGACAGGGTCGGGCCCAGGTGATTGCCCTCGGCGGTGTGGTTGTAGACCACGTCGAGGATCACCTCGATCCCGGCCTCGTGCAGCGCCTTGACCGCCGACTTGAACTCCAGCACCTGCTGGCCCCGGTCGCCCCAGGACGCGTAGGCGTTGTGCGGGGCGAAGAAGCCGATGGTGTTGTAGCCCCAGTAGTTGTTCAGGCCCATGTCCACCAGGCGGTGATCGTTCACGAACTGGTGCACGGGCATCAGCTCCAGGGCCGTGACCCCGAGCTCCGTGAGGTGCTCGATGATCGCCGGATGCGCGAGGGCCGCGTACGTGCCGCGCAGCTCCTCCGGGAGGCCCGGGTGCCGCATGGTGAGGCCCTTGACATGGGCCTCGTAGAGCACCGTGTGGTGGTACTCGGTGCGCGGACGCCGGTCGTCGCCCCAGTCGAAGTAGGGGTTGACCACGACCGAGGTCATCATGTGCGGCGCCGAGTCGAGATCGTTGCGCCGGTCGGGATCGTCGAAGTGGTAGCCGTAGACCTCCTCGCCCCAGCGGATCGAACCGCTGATCGCACGTGCGTACGGGTCGAGCAGCAGTTTCGCGGAGTTGCACCGCAGTCCGTGCTCCGGTGCGTACGGTCCGTGCACCCGGAACCCGTACCGCTGCCCGGGCATGATGCCCGGCACGTACGCGTGCCGCACGAACGCGTCGCTCTCGCGGAGCTCGATCGCCGTCTCCGAGCCGTCGTCGTGCAGCAGACACAGCTCTACTCGGTCCGCGGCCTCCGTGAAGACCGCGAAATTGGTACCGGCGCCGTCGTACGTGGCACCGAGTGGATACGCCTCGCCAGGCCAGACCTGCATGTCTACGACTCTTTCAGGTGTGCGGCGCCGGTGGGGACGCCTTGGTCCCGAGTCTCCCCGAAAGTGAGGGAACCTCCTATGACTTATCTCCCTCTTACCGAGTGACCAGTGCATACGCGGTATGCCAAACCAATGGGGCAATCACATACTCCCGGGGCTGTGGGGGAGTAGGGGGAAGACGTGCGCAACACAGTGCACCGCCACCTGGGGAAGGTGGTGGCCGGTACCGCCATCGCGGTGGCCGGGACCGCCGTGATGGTGGCGGTGACCCTGCCGGGCACGGCGGGGGCGGACGACAGCGGGGCCCGGGCGGGGCAGGCCGTCCCGCAGGAGGCCGGCGCGACGGCGGGCGCGGGCGGCCGGGCCGTGTCGCCGGGCGTGGTGGAGGCGGCCCCCGCCGAGGGGGAGAAGGGCGAGGGCCGCGACCCGCTGACCGACGACGAGCTGAAGCGGGTCGAGAAGATCGCCCTCGGCAAACAGCTGTTCCGCAACAGCGAGAGCGTCGACGGGGACCGCGGCCCGCAGCGGCTCGGCATCGACCTCGCCGAACCCGAGGCCGACGAGGCCGGCAGGCCGGACGCGCCCCGGCGCGCCGACGTGACGTTCTACGACTACCGGGACGACACCCTCGTGACCCGGACCGTCGACCTGGGTACCGGCAAGGTGGTGCGCAGCGACACCCAGCACGGTGTCCAGCCGCCGCTGAGCCGCGCCGAGAAGGCCGAGGCGGCCGCCCTCCTGATCGCCGACCCGCTGGGCTCGGGCCTGAAGGCCGACTACAAGGGCGCCACCGGCAAGGCGCTCACCGGTCCGGACCAGCTCCAGCTCAGCGGCGCCGTCTACCGCGCCGCGCCGGGCGCCCAGCCCGCCGTGCTCGACCGGTGCGGGGAGCACCGCTGTGTCCGGCTGTTCCCGAAGGTCAAGAACGGTCCGTGGGTCGACGCCCGGTCGCTGGTGATCGACCTGAGCGCCCGCAAGGTCGCCCGGCTCGACGGCTGACCCGCCCTCCTCGCTCACCCGTCCACCCCGCTCCTCCTCGTCAGGGAGTCATCTCGTCATGCGCGTGAACAGCCACTCCAAGGCCCGTACCCGGGCCGCCGTGGGCCTGACCGTGGCCGCGCTGGCCGCGGGCGCCACGGCCGGCGCGGGTCCGGCCACCGCCCAGCCGAAGGCCGCCCCCGCCGCGCCCACGGCCGCCGACTGCAGCACCGCCTACCGCATCGAGCAGAAGCTCTCCACCGGCACCACTTGGCGGATGTGCTGGCGCTACGACGGCAAGGCCGGCCTCGTGCTGGAGAACATCTCGTACCAGCCCAAGGGCGAACCCAAACAGATCAAGGTCCTCAACAGTGCCCGCCTCGGTCAGATCCACGTCCCCTACGACGACGGCAACGTCGAGTACGACGACCTGACCGGCTTCGACTTCGCCCAGGGCCTGATGAACCTGGCGCCGGGCGAGTGCCCCGGCGGCACCATCAAGACGGTCAAGGTCCCGGACTCCTGGAACGAGGACCCGAACGTCAAGGGCCTGTGCACCACCACCCGCTCCCGCGGCCACGCCTACCGCATGCAGGGCGACACCGCGAACAAGGTCTTCCAGGCCGAGGGCAAGGACCTCCTCGTCTACACGGTCAACCAGGTCGGCTGGTACGAGTACATGACCGAGTGGCGCTTCCAGGACGACGGCACCATCACCATGAACGTCGGAGCCACCGGCAGCCTCTCCTGGGACGACTACGACGCCGGCGACGGCCGCGGCTGGCCCATCGGCAAGGGCGCGAGCGCCAAGGCCACCAGCCACAGCCACAACGCCTTCTGGCGGCTCGACTTCGCCCTGGACGGCTCCACCAAGAACAACGTCGAGCAGTACGACTCCACCGTCACCGCGCCCACCCGGGGTCAGCGCGCCCCCACCACCAAGACCACCCGCAAGAAGGTGACCAAGGAACTGGCCGGCGACAGCAAGGCCTACCGCTGGTGGCGGATGGTCAGCGCGACCGGCAAGAACAAGGACGGACACGCGCGCTCCTACGAGATCGTCCCCGGACCCACGACCAAGTACCCGGGCCGCGGCTACACCAAGCACGACCTGTACGTCACGCAGTACAACAAGTGCGAACTGTTCGCCAGCAACAACCCCGGCAACTGCGGGGCCGGAGCCGGTAGATCCGTCGACAAGTGGGTGAACGGCCAGGCCCTGACCCACCCGGTGGTCTGGATGAACATCGGATTCCACCACATAGCCCGGGACGAGGACCAGCAGCCCATGCCCGTCCACTGGCAGGGCTTTTCCATCGCCCCGCGCGACGTCACCGCTATGAATCCGCTCACTCCGGCCGAGCTCGGTCGGCAGAACGGCCACTGGCGTCCGCGGAGTTGAGAACTACCCTGCCCATCCGGCTGCACCGCCGACCGCTCCCGGAGTACCCTTCCTTGATCGTTGACAAGGGGAGTGCTCGGGGGAGCGGAAGGCGGTGCGCGGGTGGGCTCGGGAGGGCTGGAGCTGCCCCCTGGTGACGAGGGTCACGAGGGGAACTCCACTGACGTCCCGACCGGTGCCGTGTCCCTGGCACGGCCGATGGACGCGACGGGCTCGATCGGCCCGGAGCTGGACTGGGACGCCGACGCCTGGCGCGAGGTGCGCACCCGCGCGCAGCGGGCCGGCCGCGCCTACATCTGGCTGAACCTCGTCGAGCAGAGGCTGCGCGCGGTCGTCGCCGCCGTGCTGAGGCCCGTCTACGAACCCGTGCACGGCGAGGACTGGGTGGTGGCCGCCGCCGGGCCGGCCGGCCAGGAGTGGGTGCAGCGCGCGGTGGCGGTCCGCGAGGTCAGCCGCCGCAAGGGCTATCTGCTCGACCCGGCCGACGACAACGTGCTCTCCTTCCTCACCCTGCCGCAGCTGCGCGAGCTGATGGTGCAGCACTGGCCCTGTTTCGAGCCGTACTTCGACGACCGCCGGGACGTCGAGCTCGCCCTGGACGAGCTGGAGGTCACCCGCAACGTCGTCTCCCGCAACCGGGCCCTGTCCGAGGCCGTGCTGAACCAGGCCGAGCGGGCCTCGGCCCGGCTGCTGGAGATGCTCGGCGCGGGCGGTGACGTGCCCTCGGCGCGCAGGCTGCCGATCGACGCCGTCGAGGACCTGGTCGGTGACCGGTACGCCGACGTGGTCGCCGTCCACCCGGACCGGGTGCGGCTGATGCGGCAGTTCCCGGCCGAGGACATCTTCGGCGGCGCCCGCCGCCTCGACGCCATCGGTATCGGACTCAACCTGCTCGTGCAGAACTTCTCCGGCCGGCGTCTGGTGCGGCTGGCCGAGTCCGGCTGCCGGGTGCGGCTGCTGTTCCTCAACCCGGCCTCCAGCGCCGTCAAGCGCCGCGAGCGGGAACTCGGCATCAAGCGCGGCGAGCTCAGCCGGGCCGTCGAGATGAACATCCTGCACATGCGGCGGGTGCGGGCCCGGCTGCGCGACCCGGGTGCCTTCGAGATCCAGGTCTTCGACGAGACGCCCCGCTTCACGGCGTACCTGGTGGACGGCGACGGTGCGGACGGCATCGCGGTCGTACAGAGCTATCTGCGCCGCACCCGGGGCATGGAGGCACCGGTGTTCGTGCTGCGCAACGGCAGCAAGGTGGTCAAGTCGGGCGAGGCGGATGAAAGCGGCCTCTTTCCCACGTACCGCGAGGAGTTCGAGGTGATGTGGGCGGATTCGCGGCCGGTGTCGTGAACGGCCGGGCGTAAACGGAGCGCGGCCCTCTGGTTGTCAGTGGTGCATGCGAAGGTGGAGACCACTGGGGGAACGCACCACAAGGAGGGGGACCGCCCATGGGCTGGCACCGGGAGCTGCTGATCGGCTTCGACCTGGAGACGACGGGCACGGATCCGCGCGAGGCGCGCATCGTCACGGGGGCCGTGATCGAGGTCAGGGGCGGGGAGCCGATCGGGCGCCGGGAGTGGCTCGCCGACCCGGGAGTGCCGATCCCCGAGGACGCGGTGGCGGTGCACGGCATCAGCAATGAGCGCGCGGCGGCCGAGGGCAGACCGGCCGACCAGGTGGCGGACGCCCTGGCCGACGTCCTCACCTCCTACTGGAAGACGGGCGTGCCGGTCGTCGCCTACAACGCGACCTTCGACCTCACCCTGCTCTCCGCGGAGTTGCGGCGCCACGGACTGCCGTCCCTGCGCGACCGCCTGGGCGGCGTGGACCCGGCGCCGGTCATCGACCCGTACACTATCGACCGCTGGGTCGACCGCTACCGCCGTGGCAAACGCAACCTCGAAGCGGTCTGCGCCGAGTACGGCGTCGTCCTCGATGCCGCCCATGACGCCCTGGCCGACGCCCTGGCGGCGGCCCGGCTGGCCGGGGCGATAGCCGACCGCCACCCCAAGATCGCCATGCTCGGCCCGGCGGCCCTGCACCACCGCCAGATCGAGTGGTACGCGCAGTGGGCGGCGGACTTCCAGAGCTTCCTGCGCGGCAAGGGCGACCCGACCGCCTCCATCGACGGGACATGGCCCCTGCGGGAGTTGGCGGACGAGCCCGTCTGAGACGGCTCCAGGCGGGGCCGGACGGTCAGAAGGGATACCACCGCACGGTCTCGTCCCCGTCCCTCAAGGACCGCACCCGCCGCTCGAACTCGGCCCGTGCCTTCGGGTTGCTCGGCGCATGCTGGGCGACCCACGCGCAACTGGCCGTCTCCCGGGCTCCGCGCAGCACACCGCAGCCGGCCCAGTCGCGCACGTCCCATCCGTAGGTCTCGGTGAAGGAGGCGTACGCCTCGTCCGGCATCCCGTACCGGTCGTGGGACAGCGCCATCACCACGAGGTCGTGCTCGCGCAGATCCGCGGACACCGTCTCCAGATCCACCAGCACGGGCCCGTCGGGGCCGACGTGCACATTGCGCGGCAGCGCGTCCCCGTGGATGGGCCCCGGCGGCAGGTGCGGCGTGAGCGCGGCGGCCTGCGCGGCGAATCCGTCCCGCCGCTCGCGCAGGTAGGCCGCGTCCGCGGGATCGATCGCGTCCCCCGCGAGCCGCAGCCACCGCTCCACCCCGCCCAGCAGATCGCGGGCCGGGAGTGCGAAGGGAGGCAGGGGCGTGGCATGCACGACCCGCAGCAGTTCGGCCAAATCCCGCGGCTCGGCGGGGCGCACGGCGTCCGGCAGCCGATGCCACACCGTCACCGGATGCCCGTCGACCAGCAGTGCCTTGGGCTCGGCCGCCCGCACCGCCGGCACGCCCGCCTCGGCGAGCCACACCGCGACGTCCAGTTCACGGCGCGCCCGGTCCAGGAGTTCGGCGTCGCGGCCGACCTTGACGACCAGGTCACCGGCGGCGAACACCGCGTTCTCGCCCAGGGCGAGCAACCGCGCCTCCCGGACCGCACCGGGCAGCACCCCCGCCGCGGCCAGTACGTCCCGCGCCCGTGCCTCGTCCATCGTCCGCCTCCGTCGTCCGCGCTTCGACCGTCGGGTTCCGGCCATCCCTCGGTCAGTGTCCCATCGGCACAGGTCGGGCGGCGTACGCGGTGCCTTGACGAGGCACGCCGCCTTCACGAGCATGACCAGGCCGACCCGAGCGTGCAAAGGGGTTGATTCCGTGACAACGGTGACCGAGGCCTCGCCCCCCTCGCCCCCTTCGCCTCCGAGGAGAGGGGCCGGCCGCAGACCGAGCGGGGGGCGGCCCCGGCACCACGTCGACCACGGCGCGTGGTTCCTGGTGCTGCCCGCCCTGATCCCGATCCTCGTCCTCAGCGTCGGACCCCTGCTGTACGGGATCCTGCTGGCCTTCACCGACGCCCAGTCGGGCCGCACCGCACCCACCCAGTGGATCGGCGCCCTCAACTTCCGGGACCTGCTGCACGACACGCTGTTCTGGGAGTCGTTCCGGATCGGGCTGGTGTGGGCGGTCGGCGTGACCGTGCCGCAGTTCCTCCTCGCGCTGGGCCTCGCCCTGCTGCTCAACCAGGACCTGCGGCTGCGCTGGCTGGCCCGCGCCCTGGCGATCATCCCGTGGGCCATGCCCGAGGTAGTCGTCGGCATCATGTGGCGGCTCGTCTACAACCCCGACGCGGGCATCCTCAACGAGACCCTGCGCGACATCGGCCTGGGCGGCGGCCGGGACTGGCTCAGCGGACTGGCGACCGCGCTGCCCGCCGTGGTCCTCGTCGGCGTCTGGGCGGGCATGCCCCAGACGACGGTGGCGCTGCTCGCCGGGCTGCAGAACACCCCGCGCGAACTGCACGAGGCGGCGGCGGTCGACGGCGCCGGCGCCTGGCGCCGCTTCCGCACGGTCACCTGGCCCGCCCTGAAACCCATCGCCCTCGCCATCACCGCCCTCAACCTCATCTGGAACTTCAACTCCTTCGCCCTGGTCTACGTGCTGACCAGCGGCGGCCCCGGCGGCCGGACCAGGCTGCCGATGCTCTTCGCCTACGAAGAGGCCTTCCGCTACGGACAGTTCGGCTACGCGGCGGCGATGGGCTGCGTGATGGTGGCCGTGATCTCGATCGCCCTGGCCGTCTTCCTGGCCGGCCGCCTCAGGGGAGGTGACGGCGCATGAGGACCAGCACACCCGCCCGCGCCGGCCAGTACGCCGCGCTGCTCGCCTACCTCGTCTTCCTCGCCTTCCCGTTCCTCTGGCTTCTCTCCACCGCGTTCAAGCCGCCGCGTGAGCTCGGCAGCCTGCACCCGGCCTGGATCCCGAAGGACCCCACCCTCGCCAACTTCCGGCAGGCCTTCGACGAACAGCCGCTGCTGCAGGCCGCCCTCAACTCCCTGCTCGCCGCGCTCGCGGCGGCGGTCGTCGCCGTGCTGATCGCGACGCCGATGGCCTACGTCGTCGCCCGCCGCCGCACCCGGCTCGCGAAGGCCGTGACGGGCTGGGTGGTGGTCAGCCAGGCCTTCCCGTTCGTCCTGCTGATCATCCCGCTGTTCCTCGTGCTGAAGAACCTGCGCCTGATCAACTCGGTGCCGGGCCTGGTGCTGGTGTACGTGGTGTGGGCGCTGCCGTTCGCACTGTGGATGCTCGCCGGGTACGTACGGGCCGTGCCGCCCGAACTGGAGGAGGCCGCGGCGGTCGACGGGGCGGGGCGGGTGCGGACGCTGGTGTCGGTGACCGCGCCGCTGCTCGCGCCGGGCATCGTGGCGACCGCGCTGTTCGCGTTCATCACCGCGTGGAACGAGTTCTTCTTCGCGCTGGTGCTCCTCAAGACACCGGAGAAACAGACGCTTCCCGTGGTCCTCACCCATTTCATCGGCGCCGAGGGCGTCGCCGACCTCGGCCCGCTCGCGGCGGCGGCGTTCCTCGCGACGCTGCCCTCGCTCGTCGTCTTCGCGCTCATCCAGCGGCGGATCACGGGCGGCATGCTCACCGGGGCGGTGAAGAGCTGATGCGCACCCGCCTGCTCGCCCTGGTCCTCCTGCTGCTGCTCGCGGGCTGCTCCTCCGGCGGCACCCGTGACGACGGCCGGATCACCCTGCGCTTCCAGTCCCTGGCCTGGCAGGAGGAGTCAGTCAAGGCCAACAAACAGCTGGTGAAGGAGTGGAACGCCACCCATCCGGACGTCCGGGTCGAGTACGTCCAGGGTTCCTGGGACAGCGTCCACGACCAGCTCCTCACCGCCTTCGAGGGCGGCGAGGCACCCGACATCATCCACGACGCGTCCGACGACCTCGCGGACTTCGCCTACGGCGGCTACCTCGCCGATCTGACCGGCCTGCTGCCCGCGAGGCTGAAGTCGGACATCCCGCAGCGCAGTTGGGAGACCACGACCTTCGGGGACGGCGTCCACGGCGTGCCGTTCCTCCAGGAACCGCGGGTGCTCATCGCCAACGCGACGTGGCTGCGGAAGTCCGGTGTACGGATCCCGGCCCCGGAAAAACCCTGGAGCTGGGCCGAGTTCCGCCGGATCACCGAACGCCTCAGCGGCCCGGGGAAGTACGGCGTCGCCTGGCCGCTGAAGGAACCCGTGTCCGCAACGCTCAACCTCTCCCTGTCGGCGGGCGGGCGGCTCTTCCACCGTGGTGCGGACGGCAAGGTGACGGTGCGGTTCGGGACGGCCGACCAGGTGGTGCCGCGCACCGTCCACGCCCAGGCGACCATGGATCACAGCGCCTCGCCGACGACCCTGGGCAGCGGCGGTTCCGACACCCTGCCCGGCTTCTTCGCGGGCCGGTACGCGATGGTCCCGCTCGGCTTCTCCTACCGTCAGCAGATCGTCCAGCAGGCCCCGAAGGGCTTCGAGTGGCAGGTGCTGCCCGCCCCGGCGGGGGCCGGTGGACTCACCCAGGGCGTCAGCCCGCAGACCCTCTCCATCGCCGAGGACTGCCCGCACAAGAAGGAGGCCGCGGAGTTCCTCGACTTCTTCCTCAGGCCGCCGAACATGGTCCGCCTCGCCCTCGGCGACTGGATGCTTCCCACCGGCACCGAGGCGCTGAAGGACCCCGCCCTGCACCGGACGAAGGACGGCTGGGCCACCGGCACGGCCCTCGCCGGGCATCTGAGACCGGCACCGGCCCAGTCCGTTCGCGGCTACCCCGAGTGGAAGGACAAGGTCGCCACCCCCGCGCTCCAGGAGTACTACAGCGGAGCGATCGGCATCGGCGAGCTGCGCCGACGGCTGGAGGAGGACGGCACCTTGGTGCTGGCGCGCTACCAGCGCTGACGTTCAACAGGTTGCACGAGACGTCTCGTCTCGCATAGGGTCGGCGCATGACCAGTCGCGCCCACATCGCCATGTTCTCCATCGCCGCCCACGGCCACGTGAACCCCAGCCTGGAGGTGATGCGCGAGCTCGTGGCGCGCGGCCACCGGGTGACCTACGCGATCCCGCCCGTCTTCGCGGACAAGGTCGCGGACACCGGCGCCGAGGTGAAGCCCTGGAACTCGACGCTGCCCTCGCCCGACGACGACCCGGAGGCGTGGGGGAGCACCCTGCTGGACAACGTGGAGCCGTTCCTCGCCGACGCGATCCAGGCCCTCCCGCAGCTGATCGAGGCCTACGAGGGCGACGAGCCGGACCTCGTGCTGCACGACATCGCCTCCTACCCGGGGCGGGTCCTCGCCCACCGCTGGGGCGTCCCCGCGGTCTCCCTCTCGCCGGCCATGGTCGCCTGGGAGGGGTACGAGGAGGAGGTCGCCCGGCCCATGTGGGAGGAGCCGAAGAAGACCGAACGGGGCCGCGCCTACTACGCCCGCTTCCAGGCCTGGCTCGAGGGGAACGGCATCACGCGGCACCCCGACGACTTCGCGGGCCGGCCCGACCGCTCGATCGTCCTGCTCCCCAAGGCGCTCCAGCCGAACGCGGACCGTGTCGACGAGCGCGTGTACTCCTTCGTCGGCGCCTGCCAGGGCGACCGCACCGCCGAGGGCGACTGGCAGCGGCCGGCCGCCGCCGAGAAGGTGGCGCTCGTGTCCCTCGGGTCGGCCTTCACCAAACAGCCCGGCTTCTATCGGGAGTGCGTCAGGGCGTTCGGCGACCTGCCGGGCTGGCACCTGGTGCTCTCGATCGGCAGGCACCTCGACCCTGCCGAGTTCGCGGACGTCCCGGCCAACGTCGAGGTGCGCACCTGGGTGCCGCAGCCGGCGATTCTCAAGCAGGCCGACCTGTTCGTCACGCACGCCGGCGCCGGCGGCAGCCAGGAGGGCCTGGCCACCGCGACGCCCATGATCGCCGTACCGCAGGCCGTGGACCAGTTCGGCAATGCGGAGATGCTCCAGGGCCTGGGCGTCGCCCGCCGGATCTCCACGGAGGAGGCGACCGCGGAGACCCTGCGCGCGGCGGCCCTCGCCCTGGCCGGCGACCCGGAGGTGGCCCGCCGCCTGAAGGAACTCCAGGCGCAGACGGCGCAGGAGGGCGGCACCGGGCGAGCGGCCGACCTCGTCGAGGCGGAGCTGGCCGCCGCCCGGAGGTAGGAGCGCCGCCCTCGCGTCAGGCCGTCGTCACACCGCGACGGCCTGACGGGTCAGGGTCAGGCGGGCGTTGTCGAGCGTGGCGTCCATCCGCGCCGACTGGCCCTTGGTGAACATGAACATCGCGGCGTCGTCCGTGTAGTCCATGTAGTTCATGAACATGTCGCCGTCCGGTCCGTTGCCGCACGTCATATGGGGGAAGGTGGGCGAACCGGTGTTGGCACCCCCCTGGTTGGGGGTGTCCGCCACGAAGTCGCTGCCGCTGCACCCCTCGTCGTCGTCGCCCCAGATGTGCCGCAGGTTCAGCCAGTGCCCGATCTCGTGCACGGCCGTGCGGCCACCGTCGAACGGCGCCGTGGCGGTGCCGGTGGTCCCGAGGGCGGTGTGGGTGACGACCACGCCGTCCGTGGATGCGGCGCCACCCGGGAACTGGGCGTAGCCGAGCAGTCCGCGGCGCAACTGGCAGACCCAGAGGTTCAGGTAGATGTCGGCGGGCCAGGCGTCCTGGCCGCCGCTCAGGCTGAACTTGACCTGGTCATCGGTGCCCCAGTCGTCGACCGCGCTCTCGGTGCGCGTGATGCCGTCCGTGGGGCGGCCCAGCGGATCGGTCCGGGCGAGATGGAACTGCAGGCGGGCGTCGGCCACCAGGTCCTGCCAGACCGCGGGCACCTTGCTCACGTCCGGGTTGCTCGCGCGGAAGTCCTGGTTGAGGACGTCGATCTGACTGTGGATCTGGGCGTCGCTCACGTTCTGTTCGGAGTTGCTGTGCACCACGTGCACGACGACGGGGATGTCGATCAGGCCCTGCCGGGCGGTGACCTGCTCCATCGACTCGTAGGCGAACGCGGTGTTCTCGATCAGGGCGCGGTTCTCGGCGTACTCCGGGTTCAGGGTGAGGAGTCTGCGGTGTACCTCCATGGCGCCGCACCAGCGGCTGTAGTCGGGCGAGGTGGCGCGAAGGAATGCCTGCGCATCGGACATGGCTTGCCCCCGGGGGGAGCTGGGGTGTGCCGCGCACGCGGCTGAGGAACTGCGCGTATGACACGCGCCGCGAGGGCCGGGCGACGCCGGTCGGAGCGGTCGGTTGCCCGTTCCCTCCGAACCCATACACTGATAATTCTAGTCACTTCGGTATCAGAGCGGCAATGCGGACGGCGTCGGACGAGTGAGGTGGCCGGGTCATGCGAGAGCCCCCGTCGGACCTGTTCCGTTCGTGGTTCCACTTCTACGAGGAGGACCACGAGGACGTACGGGTTTACCGGCCGGACGACTTCCCCTTCCCACCCGCGCGCGGGCGCCACGGCATGGAGTTCGCACCCGACGGCGGCTTCGTCGACCACCCCGTGGGACACGGCGACGCCCCCGGAGCGGTGCCCGGCCGCTGGCGGCTCGTCTCGGACCGCCACCTGGCACTGTCCTTCGGGGGCGGCCGTCCGGAGCGGGAGCTGGAGATCGTGCGCTGCGACGAGCGGGTGCTCGAGGTGCGGCGGCTGGTGTAGGGCCCGTTCGCGAACCTGGGCCAGCCCAAGTTGAACGAGGAACTTTACCGTTGAGCCGTCAATTTCATTCCGTCCCGGGTGACTTGCCGCCCCGCTCTGAGCAGCGGAAACTGAAAGTGATGACGTAGAGCCCACCGACACTCCGACTCTGCGCCGCTCCGACGGACGAAAAGGGGGTGACCCGGTGGAGAACGAACTGCACATCCTCCTCACCGAAGAGGACGCGGAAGCCGAGCGCGTCGCGGAGCTGACCGGCTATCTGCGCGAGGAACTGCTCGATCTCGACGTGGACGACGTCGCCACGCTCCCCGGCGGCGAGGCCCCGCCCGGAACGCGCGCCGTGGACGTCACCCAGATCGGTGCCCTGCTCGTGACCCTGGGCAGCTCGGCCACCGCCCTGAACCAGGTGATGACCGTGATCCGGTCGTGGATGGGCCGTGGCCACGACACCCACCCGTCCCTGCACCTGCGGATGGGGGACGACGTCCTGGAGGTGTCCGAGGCGACCGACGACCAGGTCACCGAGGCGTTCAGGATCTTCGTCGAGCGCCACTCCAGGGCTGGAGCCGAGCCATGACGGATTCCAGACACGCGTTGATCATCGCCAACGACCGGTACGCCGACCAAGGGCTCAAGAAGCTCAAGGCGCCCGCCCAGGACGCCGCGGCTCTCGAACGGGTGCTGCACGACCCGCAGATCGGCGACTTCGAGGTGGAGGTCGTGCACAACGCCTCGGCCGACCTGATGCGCAGGCGCATCCAGGGCTTCTTCAACGACCGCCGCCGCGCCGACACGCTCCTGCTGCACTTCTCCTGCCACGGCCTCAAGAGCGAGTCCGGCGAGCTGTACTTCGCCGCGAGCGACACCGAGCCCCCGCTGCTGGCCGCCACGGCTGTCGCCTCCCAGTTCGTCCGCGGCTGCCTGTCCGGCACCCGGGCGGGCCGCAGCGTCCTGTTCCTCGACTGCTGCTACGGCGGCGCCTTCTCCCGCGGCTCGGCCTCCGTGCGCGCTGCGGGAGATGTCAACGTCCTGGAGTCGTTCGCGAAGGACGAGCCGGCCGGCGGGCGCGGCTGGGCCGTCATCACCGCGTCCGACTCCATGGAGTACGCCTTCGAGGACCGCGAACTCACCGAGAACTCCGCTCCGCGACCTTCGCTTTTCACGCACGCGGTGGTCGAAGGCCTGGAGACCGGCGAGGCCGACCTCGACGCAGACGGCAACGTCTCCCTCGACGACCTGTATGAGTACGTCTACCGGCATGTACGCGATCGGAACCCTCACCAGACACCGAAGAAGGCGGCGGAGCTGCAAGGGGAGCTGCATCTGGCACACAGCCGGCGCGGCGGCATCAAGATCGTTGCCATTCCCTCGCCGTCCGCTCTGCAGGCGGCTCTGCACAGCGACGAATTCCTCAGACGTCAGGGCGCCGTCACGGAGCTGTGCAAGCGACTGCAGCGCCCCGAGCTGCCCGTGGCGGAAGGGGCGCGTCAGCACCTGGGGGAGGTCGCCCACGACGAAGTCCAGCCGCTCGCCGATCTGGCGGCCGACGCCTTGAGCACGATCCGCCTGGCACCGTCCCCGGACCGCCTGGACTTCGGCCGGATACCGAGGGGCTCGACCTCTCCGAGGCTTCCCGTGACCATGCAGGGCCCACCGCTGGCACGTCACTGCGTGGTCCAGCCCAAACAGCCGTGGCTGCGGGTCGATCCGACCCGGAGCGGTCTGGAGGTCCACGTCGACACGACCGCCGAGGGGCACCTCTCCGGGGACATCGCGCTGAAGGGCGTGGCCGACGAGTCCGTGATCCACGTCGAGGCGGAGGTGACCCCGGCGGACGGTCCCCGGACGCCCGGACCGCACGTCCCGAACCGCTCCACGACGCCGCAGCCCCCGCCGGACGACAAGCGGCGCACGGTGGTCATCGGTCCCTCGCACATCCCCTCCAAGCCCAAGGAGCCGCCCAGGACCAAGGAGCCGCTCAGGACCAAGGAGCCGCCCAGGACCACGGAAAAGGAGAAGCGAACGGACGGGAAAACCCCGTCCCGGCGCGCTCCCGCCCTCGCCGGTGCCGCGCTCGCCCTCGCCGTCACGGCGCTCGCCATGCTCTTCATGACCATCCAGCGGGGAGCGGTGGCCATCGTGGCCCGGGCCGACGCAGGTGTGACCGGCAACGTCGAGAACGACATCCGCGAGTACGGAGCGCTCACACCGCTCATCGTGTGTCTGATCACCGGTGCGGCGGCCCTGTTCGTCGGCGCGTTCGCCCGGCACGACCTGGACACACGGCGGGAGCACTACACGAAGCAGGCGGCGAGCGGTACGCGGACACTGACCTCGGTCGCGAAGGGCCTGGCGATCCCCGCGCTGGTCCTGGCCGTCCTCGCGGGCATCGCCTACCTGGTGGGCAGCGCTCATTGGTGACGCCAGGCCGTGGAAGGGCCCGTCGATTGCCTGGGCAGGCAACCGACGGGCCCCTCCACGCCACCGCGGCGATCAGACCTTGAGGGGCTCGCCCTCGTCGTCCCGCGCCGCCGGGGCGACGACCGCCTGCGGCGTCTCGTCGTGCGTGAGGTCCGGCAGCCGGTGCAGCCACCTCGGCAGATACCAGTTGCGCTCCCCGAGCAGCGCCATCACGGCCGGCAGCAGCACACCGCGGATGATCGTCGCGTCGATGAGGACCGCCGCCGCGAGGCCGACGCCCATCTGCTTCATGGACTGCATGGAGAGCGTCCCGAAGATCGCGAACACGGCGACCATGATGACCGCGGCACTGGTGACCACCCCGGCCGTGGTGACCACGCCGTGCCGGATCGCGTCCTTGGTCGCCAGGCCCCGCAGCCGCGCCTCGCGGATCCGGGAGACCACGAACACGTGGTAGTCCATCGACAGGCCGAACAGGATCACGAAGAGGAACAGCGGCAGCCAGGTGATGATCGCGCCGACGCCCTCCGCGCCCACCAGGGACGCGCCCCAGCCGTGCTGGAAGACCGCGACGAGAATGCCGTACGCGGCGCCCACCGACAGCAGGTTCAGCACGATCGAGGTGACCGCGATGGTCAGCGAACGGAACGACAGCAGCATCAGGACGAAGGCGAAGACCACGACGAACGCGAACACCGGAACGACCGCGCCCGCCAGCTGGTCGTTGAAGTCCTTCGACCCGGCCACCTGCCCGGTGATGGGCGCCTCCAGACCGTCGACCTTGCCGAGCGTGGCCGGACGCACCTCGTCCCGCAGCAGGTCCAGGCTCGCCCCCGCCCTGTCCTGGTCGGAACCGCCCACGAGCGGGACGTAGACGAACGCGACGTTCTGCGCGTCGTGCAGCTTGATCTCCACCGGGCCCCGCGAGGCGCCCGAACTGATCGCCCGGTCACGGAAGTCGGCGAGCGCGGACTTCACCTCCGGCGCGTTGATGTCGTGCGCCTTGACGATCACCTCGGCCGGCTCGGAACCGCCCGGGAAGGCGTCGTTGAGCCGGTTGTACGTCTGGACGATGGGCAGCGAGTCGCCGAACTCCTGGTCCAGGGTGAGCTGTTGCGTCTTCATGCCGAGCGCGGGAGCCGTGATGGCCAGCAGCGCACCGGCCGCCACCACGACGGCGACCACCGGCTTGGCCAGGACGCGCCGCAGGACGGCCGTCCAGAACCGGCTGTCCTGAGTGCCGCCGCTGCGCTTGCGCCGCCGCAGGAACGGCAGACGGCCCTTCTCGACGCGCTCGCCCAGCAGCGACAGCAGCGCGGGCAGCACGGTCACGGACCCCACCATGGCCACGGCCACCACCATCAGCGAGGCCAGGCCCATCGCCTCGAACTCGGCGAGCCCGGTGAACAGCATGCCCGCCATCGCCACGCACACCGTGACACCCGAGACGACGATCGCCCGGCCACTGGTCGCGGCGGCGATCCGCAGAGCCGTCTGCGCGTCCCGGCCGGCCTCCCGCTCCTCGCGTTCCCGGCGCAGGTAGAACAGGCAGTAGTCGACACCGACCGCCATGCCGACCAGCAGCATCACGGAGTTGGCGGTCTCGCTCATCGGCATGACGTGGCTGACCACGCCCATGAGGCCCATCGTCGCCATGATGGCGGTGACCGCCAGCGCCACCGGCAGCAGCGCCGCGACCAGCGCCCCGAAGGCGATGAGCAGAATGCCGAAGGCCACCGGCACCGCGGAGTACTCGGCCTTCTTGAAGTCCTCGCCGAACGCGTCGTCGAACGTCTTCATCATGCTGGCGCCGCCGATCTCCTCGATCCGCAGCGACGCGTGATCCTCCTGGACGCCCTCGACGGCCTTCAGCACCGGTTCGACCCGCTCGCCGGCGGTGTCCGACTCGCCGCGCATGTCGAACTGCACGAGCGCGCTGCGCCCGTCCTTCGAGATCGTCTTCGTCTCGTACGGCGAGGTCACCTCGGTGACCTTGCCGGTTCCCTCGACGGCCCGCACGACCGCGTCGACGGCATCCCGGAACTCGGGGTCCGTCGCCTTCAGGTCACCGCCCCTGGCCTGGATCAGCACGGTCTCACCGGCCGGCTCGTCGATGCCGGCGTCCTCCACGATCCGCGCGGCGGTGTGCGTCTCCCCCTTCAGCTGGTCGCTGTCCTTGACGTCGACCCGGCCCGCGGCCGAACCGAGCCCCATCGCCAGGACGACGAACAGCACCCAGATGCCGACGGCAGCCCATCGGTGTCTGGCGCTCCAGCCACCGGCCCGGGCGGCGAGGCCCCGCACCCGTATGTCTCCGTTCCCCATGACGGGCTTGCCCCCTCGTGACGCGGTGGCGACCCCCTGCCGCCCCCTTTCGTTTCGAAGGTATGGGCCGGATAAAGCCATCTCGTCGTGCTGCCCGGTGACGTGGCGGAGCCGGAACTCATCCCCATGGAGCGAGCCCTCTCCCCACTGGGGAGGACCCCCACGGACCGTGGTCCCTTACACCTATCGCCGGACATGTCCGGGTCCCCGGGTGTGTGGATCCTGGGCAGACGGTTGTGCCCCGCACTGACCGGTGAGTAATTTACGGGGCCGGGCAGCTGCCCGCGGCGGCCGTCGTGCCCACCCCCACGGGGCACGACGGCCGCCTTATCGTGAGCGGATGACGACGACATACGCGGCCCTGCTGCGCGGCATCAACGTGGGCGGCAGCAGGAAGGTCCCCATGGCCGACCTGCGCACGCTCCTGGCGGATCTCGGCCTCGGCGACGTCCGCACGTACCTGCAGAGCGGCCAGGCCGTGTTCTCCTCCGGCCACGGCGACGAGGAGTCGCTGGCCGGTGAGATCGCGCGGGCCATCGAGAAGCGTTTCGGCTTCGGCGTCGACGTGATCGTGCGCGATCACGCCTATCTGCGGGCCATCGCCGACGCCTGCCCCTTCCCGGCCGCCGACCTGGAGCCCAAACAGCTCCACGTCACCTACTTCTCCGCCCCCGTCACCCCCGACCGTTTCGGGGAGATCGACCAGGAGGCCTACCTCCCCGAGGAGTTCCGCCTCGGCGACCGGGCCCTGTACCTGTACGCCCCGAACGGACTGGGCCGCTCCAAGCTGGCCGAACACCTGTCGAAGCCGCGCCTCACCAAGGGCGTGATCGCCACCAGCCGCAACTGGAACACGGTCGTCAAGCTCGTGGAGATGACCGGTGCCTGAGCACAACCCGGCCGTCGAGGCCGCGATGGAGGGCGAACTCGCCCTGCTCACGCCCAAGGTCCGCCGCTCGCCCGACCGGGTCGGGGCACTGCTGCACCCCGACTTCCACGAGTTCGGCGCCTCCGGCCGGCACTGGAGCCGGGCCGCCATCATCGCCTCCCTGGCCGCGACCACCGAGACCGGCGCCCGGCCCGTCGCCGTCTCCGCCCTCAGGGGGGTGCAGCTCGCCCCGGACCTGGTCCACCTCACCTACGACACCGAGTACGACGGCAGCCGCGCACACCGCAGTTCGCTGTGGCGGCGCACGGAGGGCCGCTGGCTGCTCTGGTTCCACCAGGCGACCCCGTTCAGCGAACGGGCCACGTGACGCGCAGGCCCCCGGGGGCAGGGCCTGCACGACGTCACGTCGGCCCTGCCCGCGGGGCCGGGCCAACCCGTCGGTCGTCCCCGTGAACACCTCCGCCGTCCGCTGCGTACCTACCGACGGACGGCACGAGAACGGAGTCTCGCGAGAGGAATCGCACGGCCACCGACAGGAGCCCGCAGTCATGAGCGACACGAACCTCGTCTACGCCTACGCGGTCCTGCGCCGCACCCCCGAGGCCGCTGCGGCCGCGGCCCACCTGCGCGGTGTCGCCGGAGAGCCGATCCACCTGGTCGACCCGGCGGTCTCCAGCCCGCCGCTCGCCTTCGCCGTCGGCCACGTCCCGCACGGCGACTACGACGACGCTCCCCTCCAGGCCCACCTCGACGACCTGGACTGGCTGGAGTCCACGGTCCGCTCCCATCACGCCGTGGTGGCCGCCCTGGTGGCCTCCGGCGCCGCCGTGCTGCCCCTGCGCCTCGCCACCGTCTACCGCGACGAGGACACCGCCCGGCAGGCCCTCGACACCCGCCGCGGCTACTTCCTCTCCCTGCTCGACCGCCTCACCGGCCACGTCGAACTCGGCGTCAAGATCTACGCCGCCTCGGACATCACCCCGCCCGAGTCCGACACCGAGCCCGAGCAGGACCCGGTCACGGGCCTCGGTGTCGGACGTGCCTACCAGGTGATCCGCCGCCGCAGGCAGCGCAGGAACGAGGAGGCCTGGCGCACGGTCGCCCAGGCGGCCGCCCGCCTCACCGAAACGGCCGGGACCCTCGCCGTCGACCGCGTCACCCACACCCCCGAACGCGGCAGCCTGGCGGGCACGGCCCCCGGCACCAACATCGGCAACGACGCCTACCTCGTCCCGAAGGACCGGGTCACCGCATTCCGCACGGGAATCCTCACGGCCGCCCAGGGCGTCCCCGGCCTGCGCGTGGAGATCACCGGCCCATGGGCCCCGTACTCCTTCGCCCTCCAACCCGAACCGCACGAGGAGACGGCGGCGTGACCCGTCAGGCGCTCACGGCCGCCGGCAACGGCATCCGGGCCGCCTCGTACCGCTGAAGCACCACCCGCGCCACTTCCGGCGCCGCTCCCAGGACATCCGCCAGGACGTCCGCCTCGGCCGCGCCCCGGGCGATGCGGTCCGGGAGGAAGCCGGGAGCCAGGACGTACGGGGCGACGGCGACCCGGGAGCAGCCGAGCGCGCGCAGTTCGCGGACGGCGTCCTGCGTGCGCGGAAGGGATGCGGAGGCGAACGCAGGCCGCACGGCGCACCAACCGGTGTGCCGCCACTCCCGCGCGATTTCTGCGATCACTGCGATCGCCTCCGGGTCGGTGGACCCCGCCGAGGCCAGGACGACCCCGGTCGAGGACTTGTCGGCGGGCGTCAGGCCCGCCTCGAACAGGCGCCGTTCCAGCGCCGCCATGAGCAGCGGCGAGGGGCCCAGGACATCGGCCTGGTGGATGCGCAGCTGCGGCGGCGCGTCCGCGAGGACCGCGGGGATGTCCGCCTTCGCGTGGAACGCCCGGGTGAGGAGGAGGGGCAGGGCCACGACGTCGCGCACACCCTGCACCGCCAGGGACTCCAGGACCCCCTGGACCGAGGGCACGTTGAAGTCCAGGAAGCCCGTCTCCACCCGTACGTCGGGGCGCGTCGCGCGCACCCGGCGTACCAGGGCGTGCACCGTCGCGGCATGGCGCGGGTCGCGGCTGCCGTGGGCGATGACCAGGAGGACGGGCTTGTTCGTCATGGGAATCAGCTCTTCACCAGCAGGCCGCGGCTGCGCAGCACCCACCGCTCCAGCGGGCTGAAGATCAGCAGGTCGATGGCGATGCCGACGATCAGGATGAGCAGGATCGCCTCGAACACCATGGCCATGTCGCTCGCGTTGCGGCCGTTCTCCAGCAACTGTCCGAGGCCGACGCCGAGGTCGGGGAAGGACGCGATGATCTCGGCGGCCATCAGGGAGCGCCAGGAGAAGGCCCAGCCCTGCTTCAGACCCGCCACATAGCCGGGCAGGGAGGCGGGCAGGACGATGTGCCAGGTGCCCTTCAGGCCCGTCGCGCCGAGCGTGCGGCCCGCGCGCAGGAACAGCGGGGGCACCTGGTCGACGCCGGAGACCAGGCCGTTGGCGATGGACGGGACCGCGCCGAGCAGGATCACCGCGTACATCATCGAGTTGTTCAGACCCAGCCAGATCACCGCCGGCGGCACCCAGGCGACCGACGGCAGGGACTGCAGGCCCGACAGGATCGGGCCGATCGCCGCGCGGATGAACTTCACCCGGGCCACGATCAGGCCCAGCGGCGTGCCGATCAGCAGGGCGAAGCAGAAGCCGAGCAGACCGCGCGAGACGCTGGTCCAGATGTAGCCGAGCAACTCGCCCTGGAGCCACGCCGTGTGCACGACGTCCCACACCGCGGACGGCGCGGGCAGCTTCGTCGGGTCGTCGACGACCTTGAACGAGACGAGCGCCTGCCAGACCGCCAGGACCAGAGCCACGGCGAGGACGGGTGGCAGGATCTTCTGGGTGAAGGTCTGCCGGAACGGGGTCCGGCTCGTCTGCCGTGTCTCCAGCGCGTCGAGGCCCGCCTCCAGCCCGGCGAGATCGTTGCCGTCCTTGGCGACGGTCGTCGAATCAGTGCTGGCCATGACGGCGGATCTCCCCACGCAGTTCTTCGGTGATCTCGACGGACAACTCCGCCACGGCGGTGTCCTCGATGCGGCGCGGGTGGGGGATGTCCACCCGCCACTCGCGGGCGATGCGGCCCGGGCGGGAGGACAGCAGCACCACACGCTGGGCGAGCCGGACCGCCTCACGCACGTTGTGCGTGACGAACAGGACGGACACCTGCGTCTCACGCCAGATGCGGGTCAGCTCGTCGTGCAGCACGTCCCGCGTGATGGCGTCCAGCGCCGCGAACGGCTCGTCCATCAGCAGCAGCTTGCTCTCCTGCGCGAGCGCCCGGGCCAGCGCGACGCGCTGGCGCATGCCGCCCGACAGTTCGTGCACCCGCTTGCCGTACGCGCCCTTCAGCCGCACCAGTTCGAGCAGCTCCTCGGCACGCTCGCGGCGCTCGGCCTTCGGCACGCCCCGCAGCTTCAGGGCGAGTTCGATGTTCTTGCCCGCGGTCAGCCACGGGAACAGCGCGTGCTCCTGGAACATCAGCGCCGGACGGCCGTCCGTGGCGATCGCGCCGACGCTGGGGCGGTCCAGGCCCGCCACCAGGTTGAGCAGTGTGGACTTGCCGCAGCCGGAGGCCCCCAGGAGGGTGACGAACTCTCCGGGCGCGACATCGAGGGTGATGTCGTCCAGGACGAGCTGCTGCCCGGCGGGGCCCGCGAACGACTTCGAGACGTGCTCGATGCGAGCGGCGTGCGTGGCCGACTCGGTGCCGTCGGCGGCCCTGGCGAGGGTCGTGGCCATGGTCGTCACCTCCTGGGAACTCTTCATGCGGCTTCGGGTTGCGGGCTTACTTCACGCCGAGACCGGCGTCGTCGACCGCGGGTTCGCCCTCGGCCTTGAGGACCTTGTTCAGCGGCGCGAGGTCGTAGATGCCGTTCAGGTCCGGCTTCTGCAGCAGGCCCGCCTTCACCGCGTGCTCCGCCTCGGTGCCGAGGGTGGAGGCCAGCGGGTCGTCGGTGAACCGGATCGACTTCCACGCCGGGTCCAGCACCTCGGCCGGCAGCGCCTTGCCGGAGTCCGTCTCCAGCTGCTTGTTCGCCGCCGCCTTCGCCTCGTCCGGGTTGGCGTTGATCCACTTGTTGGTCTCGACCGAGCCCTTGAGGACGGCCTCGACGACCTTCGGGTGCTCCTTCAGGAAGTCCTGACGCACGATGATGTTCGTGATCACGAACTTCTTGTCCGGCCACAGCGTCGACTCGTCGAGCAGCACCTTGCCGCCCTCGGCCACCAGCTTCGACGCGGTCGGCTCCGGCACCCACGCGCCGTCGATCGACCCGGACTTGTAGGCGTCCGGGGTGACCTTGTTGTCGCTGCGGACGACCGTGACATCGCCCTTGCCGCTCTGCGGGTCGACCTTCCAGCCCTGCTCCGCCGCCCAGTTGAGGAACGCCACGTCCTGCGTGTTGCCGAGCTGCGGAGTCGCGATCCGCTTGCCCTTGACGTCCTTCAGCGACGTGATCTTGTCCGGGTTCACCACGAGCTTCACGCCGCCGGACGCCGAACCGCCGATGATGCGCAGGTTCTTGCCCGCGGCCTTGGTGTAGCCGTTGATCGCGGGGGAGGGGCCGATCCAGCCGATGTCGATGGAACCGGAGTTGAGCGCCTCGATCTCCGAGGGGCCCGCGTTGAAGACGGCCGGCTTGACCTCGGTGGCGCCGAGGGCCTTCTGGAAGATGCCCTTCTGCACGCCCACCAGAGCGGTGCCGTGGGTCAGGTTGCCGAAGTAGCCGATCTTGACGGAATCGAGTCCGTCGATCTTCTTCGCACCGGCGGCGACCTTGGCGGCGCCGTCGTCCTTGGCCTGGGAGCCGTAACCGCAAGCGGCCAGCGTGAGCAGGGGAAGCGCGGCGACGACCGCGAGAGAGCGGCGAAGAGCGGATGAAGCAGGCACGGGAGGTGGTCCTCTCGCCAGGCCCGGCGGTCACGGTCTCTCAGGTCGTGGCCGGGAGGTCGGCAGGTTTTCGTCTACGGCGGTGGGGGGCGAGGGCGCGCGGGCAGTGCGCGTACGTCAGCGCACACATCGCGCCACTCCGCCCTGCCCGCTACCGAGAGCCCCGCTGCCGACGCGGCCGCCCTCCTTGGCGAACATCGAGTAGAAGTCCGGGGAGGTCATGTCAGAAGTCCCACCCGTCGTCCTCGGACTCGTCCTTGACCGGCTCCGGCGCCGCGAAGGACTCGCCGACCATGCCGGCGGTGAGGGTCTGGCCGTCGTTCGGGTCGATCAGGATGAACGAGCCGGTGCGGCGCGAGTCGGCGTAGGAGTCGACCGGCAGCGGCTCGGCGGTACGGACCTTCACCCGGCCGATGTCGTTGGCGACGAGCTGTCCCGGGTGCGGGTGCAGGGACAGGTCGTCGAGCGTGAGGCGGGAGGGGATGTCCTTGACGATCGCCTTGACCGTGCGGGTGCCGTGCTTGAGCAGCACCCGGTGCCCGACCGTCAGCGGGGCGTCCGCGACATGGCAGACGGTCGCCTCGATGTCCTGCGTGGTCGCGGGCGCGTCCTTGCTCGGCACGATCAGATCGCCGCGCGAGATGTCGATGTCGTCCTCCAGCAGGAGGGTCACCGACTGCGTCGTCCAGGCCACGTCCACCGGCTCACCCAGCAGGTCGATGCCGGCGATCTTCGAGGCCCGGCCCGACGGCAGCACCGTGACGGACTCGCCGACGTGGAAGGAACCCGCCGCGATCTGGCCGGCGTAGCCCCGGTAGTCCGGGTGGTCCGGGCCCTGCGGCCGGATCACGTACTGCACGGGCAGCCGGGCGTGGCAGTGGCTCAGGTCGTGGCTGACCGGCACCGTCTCCAGGTGCTCCAGCACGGTCGGGCCGCCGTACCAGTCCATGTTGGCGGAGGGGTCCACCACGTTGTCGCCGACGAGCGCCGAGATCGGGATCGCGGTGACCTCGGGGACGCCCAGCTCGGTCGCGTACGCCGTGAACTCCTCGGCGATGGCGGCGAACACCTTCTCCTCGTAGCCGACGAGGTCCATCTTGTTGACCGCGAGGACCACGTGCGGCACGCGCAGCAGGGCGGCGATGGCCGCGTGCCGGCGGGTCTGCTCGACCACGCCGTTGCGGGCGTCGACCAGGACCACCGTCAGCTCGGCGGTGGAGGCGCCGGTGACCATGTTCCGCGTGTACTGCACATGGCCGGGGGTGTCGGCGAGGATGAACCGCCGCCGGGGCGTGGCGAAGTAGCGGTACGCGACATCGATCGTGATGCCCTGCTCCCGCTCGGCCCGCAGGCCGTCGGTGAGCAGCGCGAGGTCCGGCGCCTCCTGGCCGCGGCTCGCGGAGACGCGCTCCACGGCCTCCAGCTGGTCGGTGAGGACCGACTTGGAGTCGTGCAGCAGCCGGCCCACGAGGGTGGACTTGCCGTCGTCGACGGAGCCGGCGGTGGCGAACCGCAGGAGCGTGGTCTCCGCGAGTTCCTCGGTGGTGATGGTGCTCATCTCTAGAAGTACCCCTCGCGCTTGCGGTCTTCCATCGCGGCCTCGGACATCTTGTCGTCGGCGCGGGTGGCGCCGCGCTCGGTGAGCCGGGAGGCGGCGATCTCGACGATCACCTTCTCGATGGTGTCGGCCTCGGAGTCCACCGCGCCGGTGCAGGACATGTCACCCACCGTCCGGTAGCGCACCAGGCGCTTCTCGACGGTCTCGCCGTCCTTCGGCCCGCCCCACTCGCCGGCGGTCAGCCACATGCCGCTGCGGGAGAACACCTCGCGCTCGTGCGCGTAGTAGATCTGCGGCAGCTCGATGCCCTCGCGGGCGATGTACTGCCACACGTCCAGCTCGGTCCAGTTGGACAGCGGGAACACACGGACGTGCTCACCGGGGGCGTGCCGGCCGTTGTAGAGGTTCCACAGCTCGGGGCGCTGGCGGCGCGGGTCCCACTGGGAGAACTCGTCGCGCAGCGAGAACACCCGCTCCTTGGCCCGGGCCTTCTCCTCGTCGCGGCGGCCGCCGCCGAAGACGGCGTCGAACTTCTCCGCCTGGATCTTCTCGGTCAGCGGCAGCGTCTGCAGCGGGTTGCGGGTGCCGTCCGGGCGCTCCTTGAGCACACCGCGGTCGATGTAGTCCTGCACGGAGGCGACGTGCAGCCGCAGCCCGTGCTTCTCGACCGTGCGGTCGCGGTAGTCGAGGACCTCGGGGAAATTGTGCCCGGTGTCCACGTGCAGCAGCGAGAACGGCACCGAGGCCGGCCGGAAGGCCTTCAGCGCCAGGTGCAGCATGACGATGGAGTCCTTGCCGCCGGAGAAGAGGATCACCGGCCGCTCGAACTCGCCCGCCACCTCGCGGAAGATGTGCACCGCCTCGGACTCGAGGGCGTCGAGGTGCGACAGCGCGTACGGGCTGCCGGTCTCCTCGGAAACGGTGGCGACGGTCGTCATGCCAGTCCCCTTTCGGTCAGCAGGGCGAACACGGAGGCCGCGGACTCCTGCACGGTCTGGTTCTGCGACTCGATGCGCAGATCGGGTGACTCGGGCGCCTCGTACGGGTCGTCGACCCCGGTGAGCCCGGTGAGCTCACCGGCGGCCTGCTTGGCGTACAGCCCCTTCACGTCGCGCTCGCTGCACACCTCTACGGGCGTCGCGACATGCACCTCGACGTAGGCGGTGCCGTTCGCCTGGTGGCGCTTGCGCACCGCCTCCCGGCTGTCCTGGTAGGGCGCGATGACCGGGACGAGGGCCAGCACGCCGTTGCGCGCGAGCAGCTCGGCGACGAAGCCGATGCGCTGCACGTTGGTGTGCCGGTCCTCGCGGCTGAAGCCGAGGCCCGCCGAGATGAACTCGCGGATCTCGTCGCCGTCGAGCACCTCGACCCGGTGGCCCTCCTCGCGGAGCCGGCCGGCCAGTTCGTAGGCGATCGTGGTCTTGCCGGCGCTCGGCAGACCCGTGAGCCAGACGGTGGCTCCGGTCGTCACGTCACTCTCCTGAATCGTCGTCATCCGTGCAGTCCGCACTCGGTCTTGCTCCGGCCGGCCCAGCGCCCGGCGCGCGCGTCCTCGCCCTGAAGGACCCGGCGGGTGCAGGGGGCGCAGCCGACGGACGCGTAGCCGTCCATCAGCAGCGGGTTCGTCAGGACGCCGTGCTCGGTGATGTACGCGTCCACGTCGTCCTGGGTCCAGCGGGCGATCGGCGAGATCTTGACCTTCTGCCGCTTCTCGTCCCAGCCGACCACCGGGGTGTTCGCACGGGTCGGGGACTCGTCGCGGCGCAGCCCGGTCGCCCAGGCCCGGTAGTCCTTCAGGCCCTGCTCCAGCGGCTGCACCTTGCGCAGCTTGCAGCACAGGTCCGGGTCGCGGTCGTGCAGCTTCGGGCCGTACTGCGCGTCCTGCTCGGCGACGCTCTGCACCGGGGTGAGCGTGATGAGGTTGACGTCCATCACGGCCTCGACCGCGTCGCGGGTGCCGATGGTCTCCTCGAAGTGGTAGCCCGTGTCGAGGAAGACCACGTCGACGCCCGGCATGGCGCGGGCGGCGAGGTGGGCGACCACCGCGTCCTCCATCGAGGAGGTCACGCAGAACTGCTTGCCGAACGTCTTCGCCGCCCACTGGAGGATCTCCAGCGCGGAGGCGTCCTCGAGATCGCGGCCCGCCTGCTCGGCGAGCTGCTTCAGGTCCTCGGTGGTGCGCTCTTCCTGAGCGGTCGTCATATCTGTGCCCCTCCGGAATCGGATCGCTTCAGTCCCTGGGACAGCAGCCCGAGGAACTTCAACGAGAAGGCCCGGCTGCACGCCGCGCATTCCCACGCGCCGTGCCTGCCCTCGGCGGCCTCGCTCGGACGCAGGTCCTCGTCCCCGCAGTAGGGGCAGTAGAACGGGGCCATCCGCTCGCTCACGACAGGGCCTCCTCGCCGGCCCGCGCCGCCCAGGTGGCGAACCGCTCGCCGTCCTCGCGCTCGGCCTGGAACCGCTTCAGGACGCGCTCGATGTAGTCCGGCAGTTCGTCGGAGGTGACCTTCAGACCGCGCACCTTGCGGCCGAAGCCGGCCTCCAGGCCCAGGGCGCCGCCCAGGTGCACCTGGTAGCCCTCGACCTGCTCGCCCTGGTCGTTGAGCATGAGCTGGCCCTTGAGACCGATGTCCGCGACCTGGATACGGGCGCAGGCGTTCGGGCAGCCGTTGAGGTTGATGGTGAGCGGCTCGTCGAAGTCCGGCAGGCGGCGCTCCAGTTCGTCGATCAGCTGCGCACCGCGCTGCTTGGTCTCGACGATGGCCAGCTTGCAGAACTCGATGCCGGTGCACGCCATCGTGCCGCGCCGGAACGAGGAGGGCCGGGCGGTCAGGTCGAGCGCCTCCAGGCCCTCGACGAGCGACTCGACCTTGTCCTCCTCGACGTCGAGGACGATCATCTTCTGCTCGACGGTGGTGCGCACCCGGCCCGAGCCGTGGGCCTCCGCGAGGTCGGCGATCTTCGTGATCGTCGCGCCGTCGACGCGTCCCACGCGCGGGGCGAAGCCGACGTAGAACCGGCCGTCCTTCTGCCGGTGCACACCGATGTGGTCGCGCCACAGCTGGGACGGCTGCTCGGGGGCCGGGCCGTCGGTCAGCTTGCGCTGCAGGTACTCGTCCTCCAGGACCTGCCGGAACTTCTCCGGCCCCCAGTCGGCGACGAGGAACTTCAGCCGGGCGCGGTTGCGCAGCCGGCGGTAGCCGTAGTCGCGGAAGATCGAGATGACGCCCTCGTAGACGTCCGGCACGTCGTCGATCGACACCCAGGTGCCCAGGCGTACGCCCAGCTTGGGGTTGGTGGACAGGCCGCCGCCGACCCACACGTCGAAGCCGGGACCGTGCTCGGGGTGGACGACGCCGACGAACGCGACGTCGTTGATCTCGTGCACCACGTCCAGCACCGGCGAGCCGGAGATCGCGGTCTTGAACTTCCGGGGGAGGTTCGAGTACGCCGGGTTGTTCAGGACCCGGCGCTTCATCTCCTCCAGGGCCGGTGTGGCGTCGATGATCTCGTCCTCGGCGATGCCCGCCACCGGGGAGCCGATCATCACACGCGGGGTGTCGCCGCAGGCGGTGACCGTCGACAGGCCCACGCCCTCCAGCCGGTTCCAGATCTCGGGCACGTCCTCGATCCGGATCCAGTGGTACTGGACGTTCTGCCGGTCGGTGATGTCGGCGGTGCCGCGCGCGAACTCCTGCGAGACCTCGCCGATGACCCGCAGCTGCCGCGTGGTCAGCGCGCCGCCGTCGATCCGGACGCGCAGCATGAAGTACTCGTCGTCCAGCTCCTCCGGCTCCAGGACGGCCGTCTTGCCGCCGTCGATGCCGGGCTTGCGCTGGGTGTACAGACCCCACCAGCGCATGCGTCCGCGCAGGTCGTTCGGGTCGATCGAGTCGAAGCCCCGCTTGGAGTAGATCGTCTCAATGCGTGTCCGCACATTGAGACCGTCGTCGTCCTTCTTGAACTGCTCGTTGCCGTTCAGTGGGGTGTGGTGCCCCACGGCCCACTGACCCTCACCGCGGTGACGGCTCACCTTGCGGCGGGGAGTCGCGGCAGCAGGGTTCTGCGGGGTGGCGGCCATGGTTGATACGTCCTTCGGGACAGGCGAAAATGCGGCTCTGACCTGCGCATGCGTGCGCATGGGCATAGGGCGCGTCATTGCGCAGGGGTGAGGCAGGAAAGGAAGATGTCGGGCGCGGGCTGAGTACGCTCAGTGCGCCGGACAGATGGCGCTGGACATGCGGCCGAGGTCGACGTGCCGCCGACTCACCAAGGCAATTCCAGTTCCAGACATGACGGAAGCGTGTCACGGCGATCTGGACACAGTCCAGCTTCGTCCAAGATGCGGACACCCTTGTCTCGCACAGCAAGACAAGGGTGTCGTGGGTCACATCGGGGGCTCCCGAGGTGTCCGACCAGGTCAGACGGGGAACGCCCCAGGCCACGGTCCCGGAGCGGAGACGTCCGCCTCCTCCTCGACCTTGGTGTCGAACAGCTTGAAGCCCCGCCGCTGGTAGTTGTCCATCGCGTGCTCGCCGTCCTTGCTGCAGGTGTGCAGCCAGACCCGCTTCGTCGGGGTCAGCCCCGCCCAGCGGTCCGCGAGGTCCCAGGCCCGGGCCGCGCCGTACGACAGCAGGTGCCCGCCGATGCGTCGGCCGCGGAAGGCGGGGAGCAGTCCGAAGTAGACGATCTCCACGACCGCGTCGTCCTGCGCCTCCAACTCCACGAACCCGGCGGGCGTGCCCCGGTCGTACGCCACCCACGTCTCCACGCCGGGCCGCTCCAGATGCTCCACCCATCGCGCGTACGGCCAGCCGAGCCGGTCCGTCCAGCGGATGTCGCCGCCCACCGACGCGTACAGGAACCGGCTGAACTCGGGCGAGGGCACCTCGGAGCGGACGACCCGGACGTCCCCGTCCGGCGCGACGGCCGGCAGCAGGTCGGTCGGGGCGGTCTGCTCCAGGGACCAGGTGGTCACGGCGATGGTGGTCATGCGGGCCAGAAAACCATCTGACCACCTGGTCTGTCGATCGGTCCCCGGCCCGGGCGACCGGTGCCGGTCAGTCCAGCGCCCGGTCGATCGACGTCAGTGGCAGCGCGAACAGCATCCGCCCCGACTGGGACCAGACCTCGCCGGTCGCCTCCCAGTAGGACAGGGAACCCGCCCCGCCGCTCCAGCAGTGCCGCGTCCCGTCCGTGCCGCACTCCGTGGCTCCCGCGCCCTCGGTGTCCTGGCGCCACAGCGTCCCGTGCCCGCCCGGGCTGCCCGCCGCGCGGTCGAGGTACCAGCCCGAGCGGTGGGCCAGTACGCCCCGCACGTCGGCCGTCTTCGTCTCGTAGGCCTCGACCGGGGTTGCCTCGCCGGAGAAGTCGGTGGTGAGCAGGCCGGTGCGGGCCGGATCCCGGCTCAGCGCGTAACGCCACAGCCGGGTGTGCCGGTCGCCGTCCGCGGGCACCCACTCGCTCGCGACCAGACTGTCGGGGGAGGTGCTGCGGTCCAGGGAGACGGTGGCCGGGCGGGAGATGTCGTCCCCGCGGGGCAGGGTGTACGAGCCGACGGCGGGCAGCACGAAGCGGTAACCGTGCGCGGCCCAGCCGCCCCGGACCCGGCCGACCGCGTCGGACTCGACGGTGGCGCGCTGGATGCGGTCCATGTCGTACACGTACAGCGCGTCCCGGTCGCCCTCGCGGGTCGTCACCAGCAGCTTGTCCTGGTACCAGACCATGCCGGACAGCGGGGAGACCAGCCCCCGGTAGTCCCGCCCGCCGTCCACCGGCACGGCCAGCAGGGCCCAGGTGTAGCGGAGCGCGCCGGGGTCGTTCGCGTCGACGAAGGCGACCTTGGCCAGTCCCTGCCCGGGGGCCGGGCCGTCCAGGGAGCCGCCCGCCGCGCCCCGGGTCCAGCCGGAGAGGATCACGCGGTTGCCGCCCCAGAGGCCGTCGTCGTCCGCGTCACCCGAGGTCGTGACCGCGCCGGCCCGCCAGCCGCGGGTGTCGGAGGCGCCGAAGCAGTATGCGCGCGTGGCCGCCGGCTCCACCGGCAGGCTGTGCTTCTCGGCCGTCGAGCAGCCGGCCGCGCTCCGCAGCGGCAGGTCGGCGCCCTCCAGGACCGCGCCGACGCCGACGGGCCGGCCCATCTTGGACGCGAGCCGGTCCAGCCACTGCCCCGGCACCCGGTGCTCGGCCAGCGGCAGCCGCCCGGCCTCGTCGGACGCGGCGACCGGCTTCAGAGCCCCGGGGGCGTCGGCGACGGTGGCCTGCGAGGCGCTGATCAAAGTGGCGGCGGCGGTGAGTGCGAGGGCCGTCCCGGCCAGGGTCGCGCGCAGCGCCCTGCCCCGCCTGCGCCGCCGGTGTCTGCCGCGATGCTTCATAACGTCCTCCCGAGACGGACCAACTGCGCCTGGTGATCCGCACGTTGGCGGAGGAGCAGGTGGGGCGGTCCGTAGAGGGATGCTACGGCAGGTGAGGGGGTCGGCGGACGAAGACCCCGCAAATATGCGAAAGATGCACCGCTCGGGGCGGCTTGTACGCCACGCGCGGTGAACCTCAGGGCGCCGCTGGGGACCTGCGCCGGCTGCTCACGGCCGGTGCGGTCGAGTGCGGCAGCAGATCACGCGGGTCGTCCGGAAGCAGCACCTCGACCTCGGCCGCCTCGGCGAAGCGGTACGGCCGGTGCTCCAGGAACGCCCCCAGATACCGCCGCACCCGCGACATCTCGGCACGCACCGTCACCGTGCGGGCCGGGTCGCCGAACACGTCCCCGGCCAGCCCCGAGGCGCTGCGGCCGGAGCGGTGGACCGCCAGGAGGTACAGCAACTCCGCGTGCCGGGGACTCAGTTCCCGGGTCCAGGAGCCCGCCCCGCCGAGCACCTGCACCGACCAGCGCCGCGCCTGCCTGAGGTCCAGCACGATCCTGGCCGGACCGCGCCGGCCCGGCTCGTCGTCGGCCACCCGCAGCAGCCAGCCCCCGGCCAGCGGCTCCACCGAGCACAGCCCGAGCGCCGGCAGCCATCTCGGGCCCGCCGACAGCGATTTCGGCAGCGCGACCCGCCGCGCGTACGGCATCCCGCTGACCGCGGCCGTCCAGCCGTCCGGGTCGACGACCAGGGCACGGCCGTCGAGCCGGGCCAGCACCGGCGCCGCCACCGCCCGCAGCCGCTCCAGCGACTCCGTGTGCATCTCCCGCAGCCGGGCCTCGGCGAGTTTGGCCACCGAACCGACCCAGGAGAGCGTCGCCGGGTGCATCGTCTCCAGCGGGCCGCTCACGTCCACCACGCCGAGCAGCCGGCCGTCCCGCGGATCCGTCAGCGGGGCGCCCGCACAGGTCCAGCCGGCCTGGGAGCGCACGAAGTGCTCGGAGGCGAAAACCTGCACGGGCCGGCGCACCACCGCCGGGGTGCCCAGACCGTTCGTTCCGACCACGTCCTCACGCCAGTCCGCGCCCAGTTCGAAGCCCAGCCCGTCCGCCTTGCGCAGCACCGGCGCACTGCCCTCGCGCCACAGCACCCGGCCGTCCTCGTCGGCCACCACCATGATGTGGTGCGCCACGTCCGCCGCCGCCAGCAGCCCCTCCCTCAGCACCGGCAGCACATGGCGCAATACCGACGTCTCGCGCCGCCGCTGCACCTCCTCGCGGGGGAGCGGATCCGCCCGGACGTCGTGGTCGGGATCGACGCCGCTGCGCATCATCCGCTCCCAGGACCGCTCGATCACCGGACGCGGTGCCACCGGAGCCGGCTGCCCCGCCAGCCGCGCGGAACGCACCTGGCTGAGGACCCGGGCCGCACGCGTGCTGTCCACGGCGGCCAAGTGCGTGACGTCCATCCGCGTGCGCCCCCCGAGTCGCTTTTGACTGTGCGTCTCATAGTGCCGTCTGCCCCGCCGGCTCGTGCACAGTCCGCACACAGTCAGCAGCAAGTTGCAACCCCCTGCAACCCTGGTGGACGGCCCGACCGTGTCCGAAACTTGAGCGGCGCCGTCCCGATCGGCGTTCAGTGGCTCGAACGGGCCAGTGCTGCGGGGGTGGTGCCGTGTCGGCGCAGCACCACCCTCGCTTTTTCGCGCACACGGAACCTCCGCGCACACGGAACCTCCGTGCACACGGAACCTCCGCGCACACGGAACAGCGGACCGGTTCAGGAGACCGGACGCGCCCGCTCCACCACCGACGCCAGGTCCAGCGTGTGCGGCAGCGTCCCGAACGCCGCTCCCGCGTCGCCCCCGAGCCGCCCCGCGCAGAACGCGTCGGCGACCTGGGGTGGCGCGAAACGCACCAGCAGCGAACCCTGGAGCACCAGCGCGAGCCGCTCCGTCAGCCGCCGCGCCCGCCCCTCCACACCCTCCAGGTCGGCGAGCTCGGTCAGCAGGTTCTTGATGGCGGCGTCGAGACGATGATCGGCACCGCGCGCCTGCCCGACCTCCCGCAGATACGCGTCCAGCGCGCCCGGCTCCCGCCGCAACGCCCGCAGCACGTCCAGCGCCTGCACATTGCCCGCGCCCTCCCAGACCGAGTTCAGCGGCGACTCGCGCACCAGCCGCGGCATCCCGGACTCCTCGACGTAGCCGTTGCCGCCCAGGCACTCCGCCGCCTCCACCGCAACGGGCGGGCACCGCTTGGTCACCCAGTACTTGGCGGCCGGCACCGCGATCCGCAGCAGCGCCCGCTCCTGCTCGCCGCCGTCGTCGTACGCCGCCGCGAGCCGCAGCGCCAGCGTCGTCGCCGCCTCCGACTCCAGGGCCAGATCGGCGAGGACGTTGCGCATCAGCGGCTTGTCGACGAGCTTCCCGCCGAACGCCTCGCGGTACGTGCAGTGGTGCACCGCCTGCGCCACGGCCTGCCGCATCAGCCCCGCCGAGCCGAGCACGCAGTCGAGCCGGGTCGCCGCGACCATCCCGATGATGGTGCGCACCCCGCGCCCCTCCTCCCCGACCCGGCGCGCCCACGTCCCGTCGAACTCGACCTCGGCCGACGCGTTCGACCGGTTGCCGAGCTTGTCCTTGAGCCGCTGGATCAGGAACACGTTGCGCGTGCCGTCCCCGAGCACCCGCGGCACCAGGAAGCAGGTCAGCCCGCCCGGAGCCTGCGCCAGCACCAGGAAGCCGTCGGACATCGGCGCCGAGCAGAACCACTTGTGCCCGGTCAGCTCGTACGTCCCGTCCTCGGCGAGGGGCCGCGCCGACGTGGTGTTCGCCCGGACGTCGCTGCCGCCCTGCTTCTCCGTCATGCCCATTCCGAACAGCGCCCCGGCCTTGAGGCGCGCGGGCCGCAGCTCACGGTCGTAGACCATGGACGTCAGCCGCGGCTCCCACTCGGCGGCCAGGTCCGGGTCGGTGCGCAGGGCGGGGACCGCCGCGTGCGTCATCGACAGCGGGCAGCCGTTGCCGGCCTCGACCTGCGTCCACACGACGAAGGCGGCGGCCCGTCGCAGATGCCCGGCCGGTCGGTCCCAAGCCGCCGTCAGACCGGCCGAGACGCCCTTGCCGAGCAGCCGGTGCCAGGAGGGGTGGAACTCGACCTCGTCGATGCGGTTGCCGTACCGGTCGTGCGTGTGCAGCCGCGGTGGGTTCTCGTTGGCCTGCCGCCCCCACTCCTGCACCTGGGCCGAGCCGGAGGCCCGGCCGAGTGCCGCCAGCTCGCCGAGGACGTCGTCGCGCAGATCCGGATCGAGATGCCGGTCGACCGCATCGGTCAGAGACCGGTCGGCGGAGAAGACGTCGTACCCGACCAGCGGCGGGACCTGGTTCGTCACGGTGTGGGTGCTGCCTGCCATGGTGCGAACGTACCCCGGGGTGGCACCTTGGCACCCGGTGAACCCGGACCGGTCGGCGAAGACCCGGCCGGTGGGTGAGTGGGGCAGGGCACGGCGGATACCGTTAGGGGGTGCAGCCAGCAAGTGACACCCCCGACACGCCCACCGGGCGCCTCCACCGGGCGCGGGCCCTCTACCGCAACGTCTCCAAACGCAGGACCGCCTGGCTGTTGGTCAAGGACACCGTCAACTCCTGCGTCGAGTACCGCATCCTCGGCCTCGCGGCCGAGGCCGCGTTCTTCACTCTGCTGTCGGTGCCGCCGCTGCTGCTGAGCATGATCGGACTGCTCGGCTACGTCGACGCCTGGACCGGCGCCGACACCATCCAGAGCCTCCAGACCAACCTCCTGGAGGCCTCCCGCACGGTCCTGTCCGACCAGGGCGTCCGCGAGATCGCCCAGCCGATCCTGCACGACGTGACGAAGGGCGGCCGGCCGGACGTCATCTCCATCGGCTTCCTGTTCGCCCTGTGGTCGGGCTCCCGCGCGGTGAACGTCTTCATCGACACCATCACCGTGATGTACGGCCTCGACGGCGTCCGGGGCATCGTCAAGACCCGTCTGATGGCTTTCCTGCTGTTCATCGTGGCCCTGCTGATCGGCTCGGTCGCGCTGCCGCTGATGGTGGCCGGGCCGGACGCCGTGGTGCGGATCGTGCCGTGGTCGACGACGCTCGTCCAGGTCCTCTACTGGCCCACGGTGATCCTCCTGTCGATCGCCTTCCTGACGACCCTCTACCACGTGTCCGTTCCGGTCCGCTCCCCGTGGATCGAGGACGTGCCCGGCGCGCTGGTCGCCCTCGGCATGTGGGTGCTGGGCAGTTTCCTGCTGCGGATCTACCTGACCAGCACGGTCGAGGGCCCCACGATCTACGGCTCCCTCGCCGCGCCCGTCGCCGTGCTGCTGTGGATCGGTGTGTCCGCGTTCGCCGTGCTCGTCGGGGCCGCGGTCAACGCCGCCATCGACCGGGTCTGGCCGGCCGCCGCCACGGCCGCCGCCCGCGAGGCCAACGAGCGGATGCGGCAGGCGCAGGTCGCCGAGTACGTCGCCCGCGCCACGGCCACGGGCGAAGGCGACCCGGACATGCCCTCCGAGTTCCCGGAACGCTGGTCCCGCTTCCTGCCGCCCGAGGACGTCTCGGCCCGCCTGCGCACCCATGTGAAGAGCACCCACGTCAAGAACAGCCACGTCAAGAACAGCCACGTGAAGAGCACCCAGGTCAACGGGGAGGGGCAGCCGCCCGAGGAGAAGTGACGGCCGCCGCGACCCCCCTTTCAGGCCTTCCAGGTCCCCGCCGCGGCCTCCTCGCGCACGAAGTCGCCGAAGTCCCGGGGTGCACGGCCCAGGACCTCCCGCACGCCGTCCGAGAGGTGCGCGTTGCGGCCGTCGAGGAGCGTGTCGAAGATCGCGGTCATCCCCGCCACCTCCTGCGGCGGCACACCGAAACCGACCAGCGCCTCTCCGTAGTCCCGCGTCGGGACGGCCCGGTACGTCAGCGGCCGCCCCGTCGCCCCGGCGATCTCCGCGACGGCCTCCCCGAAGGTCAGCAGCCGCGCCCCGGAGAGCGTGAGGGTCCGCCCCACGTACCGGTCGCCGGACGTCAGCGCGGCCACCACCACGTCCGCGATGTCCCGCACGTCGAGGAACGGCTCCCGCACCTCGTCGGCCGGGAAGACCAGCTCACCGCTCTCCCGCAGCTCCGCCGCCAGCGGCCCCTCGCTGAAGTTCTGCGCGAACCACGCGGCCCGTACGACCGTCCAGTCCGCCCCCGAGGAGTGCAGCGCCTCCTCGGTGGGCAGGGCCTGGTCCTCGCCCCGCGCCGACAGCAGCACCAGTCGCCGCACCCCGAGCCGGACCGCCTCCCGCGCCAGCGCGCCGACCGCCTCCGCGGCGCCCGGGGCGCCGACGTCCGTGGGGTGGGCGAGGTAGGCCGCGTCGGCGCCGCGCAGGGTGTCCGTCCAGGTCGAGCGGTCCCACCAGTCGAACCCCGTCGCCCGCGACGCCGCCCGCACGGCCGGCCCGGCCGCCTCGGCGGCCCTCGCCACCCGGCTCCCGGTACGCCCCGAGGCGCCGGTCACCACCACCGTCATGCCCGGTGTGTTCCGTACCGCGTTCTGTGTCGTGTTCTCCGCCGTGTTCGTCATGCTCCCGAGTCAACTGCCGTACGCCGCACGGAACCATCGCTCAACGGCTCATTCCCATACGACCGCGTCTACGCTGGCCGCATGGACCAACTCGCCGGTCTGCTGGAGGGGCCCCGCGCCCGGGGCGCGTTCATGATCAGGGCCTGCTTCGACCCGCCCTGGGCGGTCCGCATCGAGGACCGGGCACCGCTCACCGTGATGCTCGTCGTCCGCGGCGAGGCCTGGATCGTGCCCGACCGGGGCGAAAGGGCGCGGCTCGCGGCCGGGGACCTCGCCATCGCCCGCGGCCCGGACCCGTACACCTGCGCCGACACCCCCGACACGGCACCGCAGGCGGTGATCCTGCCGCACCAGGAGTGCCGCTACCCCGACGGACGGCCCCTCAACGGCTCCATGGACCTGGGGGTGCGCACCTGGGGCGACCGGCTCGGCGGGGAGACCGTGATGCTGATCGGCACCTACCCGATGCGGGGCGAGGTCGGCGGGCGGCTGCTGGACGCTCTGCCGCCGCTGCTGACCCTCACGTCCGAGGTGTGGGACTGCCCGCTCATGCCCTACGTCACCGAGGAGATCACCCGCGACGAACCGGGGCAGGAGGTCGTCCTGGACCGGCTGCTGGACCTGTTGGTCATCGCCGCGCTACGGGCCTGGTTCGCACGCCCCGAGGCGGAGGCGCCGGCCTGGTACCGGGCCCTTGCCGACCCGGTCGTCGGCGGCGTCCTGCGCCTGCTCCAGGACGACCCGGCCCACCCGTGGACCGTCGCCACGCTCGCCGCGAAGGCCGGGGTGTCCCGGGCCGCGTTGGCCCGCCGCTTCACGGCCCTGGTGGGGGAGCCCCCGATGAGCTACCTCACCGGCTGGCGCCTCGCCCTCGCCGCCGACCGCCTGCGCGACTCCGCCGACACCCTCGACGCGGTGGCCCGCAGGGTGGGCTACGGCAGCGCCTTCGCCCTGTCGACGGCGTTCAAGCGGGTGTACGGGGTGAGTCCGGTGGAGTATCGGGGGCGGGGGGCGTAGGGGCGGGTGCCGGGCCCCCTGCCCGCAGTCGGAACGGCGTCGGTGCCTTGGCATGATGCCTCGTGCCCGCTGTCCTCCTGGCCCGTGCCGGTCACCCGCTCGCGGCGTAGCCTGGCCCCCGTGTACGTGGAGCGGGCGTCGCGGCTGCCCGGGGCGGTCGTGTGGACCAACACCCCGTCCCGGCCCGGGGTGGGACGGGTCCTGCCCGACGGGTGCATGGATCTGCTCTGGCACGACGGGCGGCTGATGGTCGCCGGGCCCGACACCCGCGCCTACCTCCCGGACGGGGTGAGCGGCCCCTGGACGGGAGTCCGCTTCTACCCGGGCACGGCACCGGCGCTCCTGGGCGTGCCGGCGCACGAGCTTCGCGACCGGCGCGTCGAGCTCACGGACCTGTGGCCGGCCTCGCAGGTGCGGCGGCTGGCCGACCGGGTGAACGCGTCCCCCGACCCGGCGAGCGGCCTGGAGGAGCTGGCGCTGCGGCAGGCCGCCGCTGCCGAACCCCCGGACCCGTTGCTCCGGCAGGTCGTCACCGCCCTGGACGCGGGCCGCCCCGTCGCCGCCACCGCCGATGAACTCGGCCTCGGCGCACGCCAGTTGTACCGCCGCTCGCTGTCCGCCTTCGGCTACGGCCCCAAGACCCTGGCCCGCATCCTGCGGCTGCGCCGCGCCCTCGAACTGGCCCGGGCCGGTGTGCCCTTCGCACAGACGGCCGCCCGGGCCGGTTATGCCGACCAGGCCCATCTGGCCCGCGACGTGAGGGAGTTGGCGGGGCTGCCGCTGGGGGAACTACTCGGCGGCGGTGGCTAGCGGGGCGTACAGATCCACTCCGTTGCCGTCCGGGTCGTGGACGACGGCGTACCGCTGTCCCCAGAAGGCGTCCCAC
>NZ_JAIGQA010000269.1:0-8212 GCF_019733245.1 Streptomyces sp. WAC04114 | reverse complement strand
CACCGGCCCCGGCTCGGTGACCGCGCTGCCGCCGGGGGTGGGGCAGGTCTCGGAGGGGACCCAGGCGAACTTCACGTCGTAGCCGATGCCCGGCTGGAGGACCAGCTGGGCGGCCTCCAGGGACGGGTCGGGCAGGAGGCCGGCCGCCGCGTCGCCCGCGGTGTGCCGGGCCGAGCCGACCTTGCTCATGTCGGCGGCGCCCTGCGGCAGCGCGGTCACCGAGCCGGGGCCGGTGACCGTGCAGGCCGCGCCGGAGACGTTGGTGACACGGAAGGAGCCGGAGACCGCGCCCGTGGAGTCGGGGGCGTTGCTGCTTCCGGAGGCGGGGCCGAGCTGGGCCGGGGTGCACGCCGGGATGCCGGCGGCGACGGTGGAGGAGGGGTCGGCGCCCTGGGACGCGCCCGTGGCGGCGCCGGATCCCTTGCCCTTGTCCTTCTCCTTCTTGTCGCCCTCGCCCTTGCCCTCGGCCTTGCCGGAGGAGCCACCCGAGGTGCTCTCGCCGCCGTCCGGGCCCTTGCCCTGGCTCGCGCCGCCCTGGGTCTCGGAGGCGTGGCCGGCGACGGACGGGTGGGCGTCGGAGCCGGTGGCGTTGGAGACGTGCACCAGGGCGGGGATGGCGGTGCCGATGAAGAGCGCGGCGGCGGCCATGCCGACGACGGCCTGCCGCTTGCGGGTCCGCCGCTGCGGTACCGCCTTGCGGAGGTAGTCCAGGGTGCCGTCGCGCGGTTCCACCTCCTGCACCACTTGGTGCAGCATCCTGCGCAGGTCCAGCTCGTCCGAGTCGAACCCTTCGGGGCTCTGGTCGTCGGGGCCGTGGTTCACAGTTCCGTTCCCAGCGTGCGATTGCTTCGGATCTTGCCCGTGGAGCCCGGACGGCGCCTGACGCTCGTCGAGGCCCTCGGCGGGCTCGGGGCGGTCGCGCCCGTTGCCCCCCGTGCCGTTGCCGTCACTCATGCCGGCGCCTCCATGGCGATCCGGAGCGCCGCGATACCGCGCGAGCCGTAGGCCTTCACCGAGCCCAGCGATATGCCGAGCGTCTCGGCGACCTGCGCCTCGGTCATGTCCGCGAAGTAGCGCAGCACCAGCACCTCGCGCTGGCGGCGCTGCAGCCCCTTCATCGCCTTGATGAGGGAGTCGCGCTCCAGCTGGTCGTAGGCACCTTCCTCGGCGCTGGCCATGTCGGGCATGGGCTTCGACAGCAGCTTCAGGCCGAGTATGCGGCGGCGCAGTGCGGAGCGCGAGAGGTTGACGACGGTCTGGCGCAGGTACGCCAGGGTCTTCTCGGGGTCGCGTACCCGCTTGCGGGCGGAGTGGACACGGATGAACGCCTCCTGGACGACGTCCTCGCAGGAGGCGGTGTCGTCGAGGAGGAGCGCGGCGAGACCCAGCAGCGAGCGGTAGTGCGCCCGGTAGGTCTCGGTGAGGTGGTCGACGGTGGTGCCGGCCGCGAGGCCGTCCTCCGCGCCGTCGCGCTGACTGGGGATGCGGGCCGGCCGCGCTGCGGGCACGGGCGCGATCACCGGCATGCCACCGGGCGTACCGGCCATGCGGGGTCGTAGAGCCGCCGGACGGGGCGGTCGAAGGACCGTGCCGCGTGCCGCGCTGAAGTCGAGTACCTCTGCCACGCCTGTTGGACACGCTGACCCCTGTGAGGGTTGTACGCGCCGGGCATCACTTTCACGCCGACCGTCGTCGTCGACGGTCTACCCGCGTCAGGCAGCACAATCGATGGTGCATCAAATGCCCTCATGCGTCCCGCTCTTCCCCTATGTCCAAATGTGAACGGACGTCCCCACGCCCGGTTCCAGGCGTCCCCACGCCTGATGAAGCGCTCCCACGGCCGAAGGGCGACCGCAAAGACGCTCCCCGCCCTCCGCACGGTTGCGGAGGACGGGGAGCTAAATCCTCTGATGCCGAAGCGCCACGAACAAGTGGTCCGGACCATGGACCGGCTCACATGTCGTGCACAGATCCTACAAACCGTCTCTGACATCGGCCGGGGGATTTCCGCGCCGCGAAGTCAGGACAGCTCGGCCGCCACCACCTCGGCGATCTGGGCGGTGTTGAGCGCGGAACCCTTGCGCAGGTTGTCCCCGCACACGAACAGTTCGAGCGCCGTGGGGTCGTCCAGTGCCCGCCGGACCCGCCCGACCCAGGTCGGGTCGGTGCCGACCACGTCGGCGGGGGTCGGGAACTCCCCCGCGGCCGGGTTGTCGAACAGCACGACCCCGGGTGCCGTGGCGAGGATCTCGCGGGCCTTGTCGACGGTGACCTCGCCCTCGAAACGGGCGTGCACGGTCAGGGAGTGGGTGGTGATCACCGGCACCCGGACACAGGTGACGGCCACGGGCAGGTTCGGCAGGCCGAGGATCTTGCGGGACTCGTCCCGCACCTTCAGCTCCTCCGAGGACCAGCCGTCCTCCTCCGCCGTACCGGCCCACGGCACGACGTTCAGCGCGACCGGCTCCGGGAACGGCCCGGTGTGGTCCCCGACGGCCCGGCGTACGTCGCCGGGGTGGATGCCCAGTTCCGTGCCGGCGACCAGGGACAACTGCCGGCGCAGGGTCGCCACACCGGCGCGCCCGGCGCCGCTGACGGCCTGGTACGAGGAGGCGACCAGCTCGCGCAGCCCGAACTCGGCGTGCAGCGCGCCCAGCGCGACGATCATGGAGAGGGTCGTGCAGCTGGGGTTGGCGATGATCCCGCGGGGCCGCATCCGCACGGCGTGCGGGTTGACCTCGGGCACGACGAGCGGCACGTCCGGGTCCATCCGGAACGTGCCGGAGTTGTCGACCACCACCGCGCCCTTGGCGGCAGCGAGCGGCGCCCACCGCTCGGCGACCTCGTCGGGGACGTCGAACATGGCGACGTCGACCCCGTCGAAGGCCTCCTCGCTGAGAGCCACGACCTCGGTCTCCTCACCGCGCACGGTGAGCTTGCGGCCGGCCGAGCGCGGGGAGGCGATGAGCCGGATCTCTCCCCAGACGTCCGCCCGCTGGGACAGGATCCGGAGCATGACCGTGCCGACGGCACCGGTCGCCCCCACCACGGCAAGCGTCGGACGCCCGGACCGTACGGCCCGGGCGTCCTGTCGGAGATCGGCCATCAGCGGCCGGTGCCTCCGTAGACGACTGCCTCGTCGCTGTCGGAGTCGAGCCCGAACGCGGAGTGCACGGCGCGGACGGCCTCGGGGACATCGTCGGCGCGGGTGACGACCGAGATGCGGATCTCGGAGGTCGAGATCAGCTCGATGTTCACGCCCGCGTCGGACAGGGCCGTGAAGAAGTCGGCCGTGACACCCGGGTTGGTCTTCATACCGGCGCCGACCAGGGAGATCTTGCCGATCTGGTCGTCGTAGCGCAGCGAGTCGAAGCCGATGCCGGACTTGTTCTTCTCGAGCGCGTCGATGGCCTTGCGGCCCTCGGTCTTCGGCAGCGTGAAGGAGATGTCCGTCAGGCCCGTGGAGGCCGCGGACACGTTCTGCACGACCATGTCGATGTTGATCTCGGCGTCGGCGATCGTGCGGAAGATCGAGGCCGCCTCGCCCGGCTTGTCCGGCACGCCGACGACCGTGACCTTGGCCTCGGAGGTGTCGTGCGCGACACCGGAGATGAGAGCCTGCTCCACCTGCTTTTCCCCTTGCTGTGTCGTGCGAACGACTGGCTCGCTGCTGACCCATGTCCCCTGCAGTCCGCTGAAGCTGGACCGGACGTGGATCGGGATGTTGTACCGGCGCGCGTACTCCACACAGCGGTGGAGCAGCACCTTCGACCCGGACGCCGCCAGCTCGAGCATGTCCTCGAAGGAGATCCAGTCGATCTTCCGGGCCTTCTTCACCACGCGCGGGTCGGCGGTGAACACGCCGTCGACGTCGGTGTAGATCTCGCAGACGTCGGCGTCGAGGGCGGCGGCGAGAGCCACCGCCGTGGTGTCGGAGCCGCCACGGCCGAGCGTGGTGATGTCCTTGGTGTCCTGGGAGACACCCTGGAAACCGGCCACGATCGCGATGTTGCCCTCGTCCACCGAAGTCTTGATCCGGCCCGGCGTGACGTCGATGATCCGGGCCTTGTTGTGGACCGAGTCGGTGATGACACCCGCCTGGCTGCCGGTGAACGACTGGGCCTCGTGGCCCAGCTTTTTGATCGCCATGGCCAGCAATGCCATGGAGATCCGCTCTCCGGCGGTCAGCAGCATGTCGAGCTCGCGCCCGGCAGGCATCGGGGAAACCTGCTCGGCGAGATCGATCAGCTCGTCCGTCGTGTCGCCCATCGCGGAAACCACGGCAACCACCTGGTTGCCGTTCTGCTTCGCTTCCACGATCCGCTTGGCGACGCGCTTGATGCCCTCGGCATCGGCTACGGAGGAGCCTCCGTACTTCTGCACGACAAGGCCCACGTGCGCTCCTCGCTCAATCCGTCTCTATCCGCTCATACGCATTCGTACCGCGGTCGGCTCAGTCTAACGAGCGTCCGAAAAACCCCTCCGCGATATCGCATGGTGAGATCTCGGCGCCCGTCCAGAGTCGCTCATGCCCATCTGGGCACCGGCCACTCGGGAAAGTGCCAGGCGTCACAATCGCACGAGCCGCGCTCCGGGTCACACAACTTTCAAGCACCAGGGTTCGGCTGTGCGCGCACTCCTGGTGGGAAGCCGTTCGGCGAGCCCGGGGCTCTGCCCCACGTACAGCGCACCTACAAGGTGCCTCCGAATCCCACGGCGTGGCGGAGGGCCGGGCGCTACCGTCTGTGCATGGAGATATTGCGCTACGTGGCGTTCAGCACGGACCCCAAGGGTGGCAACCCGGCCGGGGTGGTGCTCGACGCGAGCGGCGCCGACGACGCGGTGATGCTGGCGGCGGCGGCCGAAGTCGGCTACTCGGAGACGGCGTTCGTGGTCGACCCGGGCGACGGCGCCCTGGACGTCCGGTACTTCAGCCCGCTCGCCGAGGTGTCGTTCTGCGGCCACGCGACGATCGCCACGGCCGTCGCCCACGCGGAGCGGCACGGCACCGGGCGGCTGCACCTGCGCACCCAGGCCGGCCCGGTCACCGTCACCACGGACCGGGCGGACGACGGCTCCCTCGTCGCGACCCTGGTGAGCGTCGCCCCGCGCACGGTCCCGCTCCAGGAGGCCGACCTCACCCGACTGCTGGCGATCCTCGGCTGGTCCACCGAGGACCTGGACCCGGCCCTGCCGCCCCGGGTCGCCTTCGGCGGGGCCTGGCACCCGATCATCGCCACCACGAGCCGGGACCGGCTGGCGGACCTGGACTACGAGATGGCCGCCCTCGGTGACCTCATGGCCCGCCGCGACTGGACCACCATCGACCTGGTCCTCCGCGAGTCACCCACCGTCTTCCACGCCCGCAACCCGTTCCCGCCCGGCGGCGTGACCGAGGACCCGGCGACGGGAGCGGCGGCGGCGGCGTTCGGCGGCTACCTGAGGGAACTCGAACTCGTGCCGACCCCGGCAGCACTGACGATCCATCAGGGCGTGGACATGGGACGGCCGAGCACGATCACCGTGACGGTGCCGGCGGACCCGCACAGCGGAATCGGCGTCACCGGCACGGCCGTTCGGATCTGACGGCTACGTCGCCGGGCGCAGCCCCAGGGGCCCGGCGATCTCCTCGGCCATGACCCGGCCCGCCTCGATCTCCAGTGTGTCGTCGCCCATGCCCTGGTCCGTGTCCAGGCCATCGAGTTCGGCCAGGGGCTGGTTCAGGCGGACGTGGGCGAGGACCGACTGGAGAGCCCGGAGGGTGGCCGAGGCCGTGGAGCCCCAGTTGGAGAAGTAGGAGAACTGCCACCACCACAGGGCCTCGCTGGTGCGGCCCGCGCGGTAGTGGGACATGCCGTGGCGCAGGTCGGCCATGACGTCGGCCAGGTCGTCGGAGATCCGGGCCGGCACGGGCGCCTTGCGGGGCTCGTAGGGGTCGAAGACCTCGGAGTAGATGTCGACCGGGTCCAGCAGACGGGCCAGGTTCTCGCGGAGCGCGTCGACGTCCGGCTCGGGACCCGAGTCGGGTTCGTAGCGCTCGTCGGGCACGATGTCCTCGTGCGCGCCGAGCCGGCCGCCGGCCAGGAGAAGTTGGGAGACCTCCAGGAGGAGGAAGGGCACGGCCGATTCCGGCTCGTCGCCCTTCGCGACCTCCGTGACGGCGACCAGGAAACTCTCGATCTGATCCGCGATCTGGACCGCGAAATCGTCCGGGTTCTGGTCGGTCGCGTGCAGCGTGGCGTCAGACATCTAGGAGTCGTCTCCCCTCGAAGGCGCGTCCGAGGGTGACCTCGTCCGCGTATTCCAGGTCCCCACCCACCGGGAGGCCGCTGGCCAGGCGGGTGACCTTCAGGCCCATGGGCTTGATCATGCGGGCGAGGTACGTCGCCGTCGCCTCGCCTTCGAGATTCGGGTCCGTGGCCAGGATCAGCTCGGTGACCGTCCCGTCCGCCAGGCGGGCCAGGAGCTCTCTGATGCGCAGGTCGTCGGGGCCCACCCCGTCGATCGGGCTGATCGCGCCGCCGAGGACGTGGTAGCGGCCCCGGAACTCACGCGTGCGCTCGATCGCCACGACGTCCTTCGGCTCCTCGACCACGCAGATGACGGCCGGGTCGCGGCGGGTGTCACGGCAGATGTTGCACAGTTCCTCCTGTGCGACGTTGCCGCAGGTCGCGCAGAAGCGGACCTTCGCCTTGACCTCCATCAGGGCTTGCGCGAGGCGCCGTACGTCCGTCGGCTCGGCCTGCAGGATGTGGAAGGCGATCCGCTGGGCGCTCTTCGGACCGACGCCGGGCAGCCGCCCCAGCTCGTCGATCAGGTCCTGGACCACGCCTTCGTACAACGGACTGCCTTCCTGGGTCTTCGGGGTCGGTACGCACCGTCCCGTACGTACCGTAGTTGTCTGCCGCCCGTCCGAGGAAGGCGGTGCGCGAGGTCAGAACGGCAGGCCGGGAATGCCTCCGCCGCCCAGGCCCTGCGCGAGCGGGCCCAGCTTCTGCTGCTGGAGCGCCTGCGCGTTCTCGTTGGCCGCCTGTACCGCCGCCACGACCAGGTCGGCGAGGGTCTCGGTGTCCTCGGGATCCACCGCCTTCGGGTCGATCTTCAGGGCGCGCAGCTCTCCGGCGCCGGTGACGGTGGCCGTCACCAGACCGCCGCCCGCCTGCCCGTCGACCTCCGTCTGCGCCAGTTCCTCCTGCGCCTGTGCCAGGTCCTGTTGCATCTTCTGGGCCTGCTGGAGCAGCTGCTGCATATTGGGCTGGCCACCACCGGGGATCACGATCAGCTCCTTGCTCGGTACGGGATTTCCCGTTGGGCACGAGCCTACGTGGTCGGGGCTGCCGTCGCCCCGGCACTCTTTCGAGTGAGTCCCCCTCGCGCCCTATACCTGATCAAGGAATACTTCCGGGCGGAAAAGAGGCGAAAGCTGCGTCTTCGCCACCCATTGGGGGGTAGGAAGGGTCGGGCGCGGGCAGGGTGCGGACTTGCGCCCATCGCGGAGCGTGATCGGTGCGTGAACCGTACGTGGTCATTCGTGGTCAGTGAGGAGTGCCGGGTGGGTCAGCCGGAGATGCAGCCCGAGGGGCCGCCTCAGGACGGGCGGGGCGAGCAGGCGGCGGCCGGGCTGCGGCCGGGCGATCTGACCGGGCGGGTCTTCCCGCTCGGGGACTGGGGTGAGCCGGCGCCCCGGCTGGACGAGCTGTACCGGTGGGTGGAGCACGGGGCGCTGCGCACCGCGGCCTGGTACCTGGCGGACCGGGTGTGGAAGCGGCGGTGCGCGCGGGTGCTGCGCTGCGGAGCCGCGCTGGGGGCGGTCACCGGGGTCGCGCTGCCGCTGCTGGATCTGACCGGGGTCGCCGGCGGGATCGCGCCCTGGGGGTGTCTGGCGCTGCTGGTGGGGGCGGCGTGCGTCGCCGTCGACCGGTACTTCGGGGTGACGTCCGGGTGGATGCGGGACGTGGCCACCGCGCAGGCCGTGCAGCGGCGGTTGCAGGCGCTCCAGTTCGACTGGGCCGCGGAGAGTGTGCGGGAGGTGCTGGGTCCTGCGGAGGGGACGGCCGGGGAGGCCGCGGAGCGGTGCCTCGGGGTGCTGCGGAGGTTCTCCGAGGATCTGACGGAGCTGGTCCGGGTGGAGACGGCGGACTGGATGGGGGAGTTCCGGACCGGGGGTTCCGCGCCGGTGGGGTTGCAGGCGGTGGTGTTCCCGGGGGCGGGC
>NZ_JAIGQA010000268.1:0-8214 GCF_019733245.1 Streptomyces sp. WAC04114 | reverse complement strand
GGGTGCACCGGGGAGCGTCCTGGGCCCCCCTTCCCGAGCCGCTGGGAAGGGGGAGTTCACAGGGGGTGGGGCGGCGGAGGTCAGCCGTTGACGGCCGGGATCACCCGCGATCCGTAGGCCTCGATCACGGCCTCCTGCGCATCGTGCATGTCGTAGACGGCGAACTGGTCCACGCCGAGCGCGCGCAGCGCCTCCAGCTTCTCGATGTGCTTCTCGACCGGGCCGATCAGGCAGAACCGGTCGACGATCTCGTCGGGCACGAACTGGGTGTCCGGGTTGCCGGCGCGGCCGTGGTGGGAGTAGTCGTAGCCCTCGCGGGACTTGATGTAGTCGGTGAGTTCGTCGGGGACGGCCGCGGAGTGCTCGCCGTACTTGGAGACGAGGTCGGCGACATGGTTGCCGACCATGCCGCCGAACCAGCGGCACTGCTCACGCGCGTGGGCGAGCGCCTCGGGCGAGTCGTCCTCGGTGACGTACGCCGGTGCGGCCACGCAGATGGTCACCTCCGCGGGGTCCCGGCCGGCGGCTGCGGCCGCGTCCTTCACGGCCTTGACCATGTACTCGGTGAGGTAGAGGTCGGCCAGCTGGAGGATGAAACCGTCCGCCTCCTCACCGGTCATCTTCAGGGCCTTGGGGCCGTACGCGGCCATCCACACGGGCAGTTCGGCGCCCTCGGCGATCCACGGGAAGCGGACGACGGTGCCACCGCCGAGGTCGGCCTCCCGTCCGCCGGCGAGGTCCCGGATGACCTTCATGGCCTCGCTGATCCGGGCCAGGGTGTTGGGCTTGCGGCCGGCCACGCGCATCGCGGAGTCGCCGCGGCCGATGCCGCAGACCGTGCGGTTGCCGAACATGTCGTTGAGGGTGGCGAAGGTGGAGGCGGTGACCTCCCAGGTGCGGGTGCCCGGGTTGGTCACCATCGGCCCGACCTTCAGGGTCGTGGTGTTGGCGAGGATCTGGCTGTAGATCACGAACGGTTCCTGCCACAGCACGGCGGAGTCGAAGGTCCAGCCGTGGGTGAAGCCGTTGCGTTCCGCCCGCTTCATCAGGCTGATCACCCGCGAGGCCGGCGGGTCGGTCTGCAGGACAAGTCCGAAGTCCATCTGCGCCACTCCTAGTTGAGGTACTGACAGGTGGATCGCGGGGTGAACACGCCGTGCCCGGCGTGCCCGGTGTACTCCCGCTCGGTGATGACGGGTTCGCCGCGCGAGAGGACCGTCTCGACCCGGCCGGTGGTGCGCTTGCCCTCGTACGCCGAGTAGTCGACGTTCATGTGGTGCGTCTCGGCGGACATGACCTGCTCGGCGTGCGGGTCGTAGATGACGACGTCGGCGTCGGCGCCCGGAGCGATCGTGCCCTTCTTCGGGTACATGCCGAACATCCGGGCCGGGGTCGCGCAGGCGATCTCGATCCAGCGGCGGCGCGAGATGTGCCCGTCGACGACCGCCTGGTGGAGGAGGTCCATACGGTTCTCCACGCCCGGCAGGCCGTTGGGGATCTTGGAGAAGTCGCCGCGGCCCAGGTCCTTCTGCCCGGTGAAGCAGAAGGGGCAGTGATCGGTGGAGACGACTTGGAGGTCGTTCGTGCGCAGCCCCCGCCACAGGGCGGCTTGGTGCTCCTTCGGCCTCAGCGGGGTGCTGCACACGTACTTCGCGCCCTCGAAGCCGGGCTCGGCGAGGTTGTCGGTGGACAGGAACAGGTACTGCGGGCACGTCTCGCCGAAGACGGGCAGTCCCTCGTCGCGGGCCCGGGCCAGCTCGGCGACCGCCTCGGTCGCCGAGACGTGCACGACGTACAGGGGCGCGCCGGCCACCTGCGCGAGTTTGATGGCACGGTGGGTGGCCTCGGCCTCCAGCAGGGCCTTGCGGACCTCCCCGTGGTAGCGGGGGTCGGTCTCGCCGCGCGCCAGCGCCTGCTCCACCAGCACGTCGATCGCGATGCCGTTCTCGGCGTGCATCATGATCAGGCCGCCGTTGTCGGCGGAGCGCTGCATGGCGCGCAGGATCTGGCCGTCGTCGCTGTAGAAGACGCCCGGGTAGGCCATGAACTGCTTGAAGGAGGTGATGCCCTCCTCGACCAGGTGGTCCATCTCCTTGAGCGTGTGCTCGTTGACGTCCGAGACGATCATGTGGAAGCCGTAGTCGATCGCGCAGTTGCCGTCGGCCTTGGCGTGCCAGGCGTCGAGGCCCTCGCGCAGGCTGTGCCCGACGCTCTGCACGGCGAAGTCGATGATCGTCGTCGTGCCGCCCCAGGCGGCGGCGCGGGTGCCGGTCTCGAAGGTGTCGGAGGCGAAGGTGCCGCCGAAGGGGAGCTCCATGTGGGTGTGGGCGTCGACGCCGCCGGGGATGACGTACTTTCCGGTGGCGTCGATGATGCGGTCGGCTGTGAAGGATTCGGCGGCGGGTGTCCCATGGGCTGCGAGGGCGGCGATTCGGCCGTCCTCGATCAGGACGTCGGCGTGGATCTCGTCGGATGCGGTGATGACGAGGCCGCCGCGGATGACTGTACGGCTGCTCATGTCGTGGTCGCTCCTCGCAGTCGGTACGTGCCGGTTGTGTGTGGCTGGTCGCGCCCGCGCGGCGGTAGCCGCATATCGAATGCAGCCCCGCGCCCCTGAAGGGCGTGCCCCTTGGCGGCGTTCTAAGGTGCTGTCAGTGGGCCGTACGCTCCCGGCGCGCGGTCCCGGTAGAACTGCCAGCGGTCGCGGACCTCTCGGAGTTTGGCCATGTCCAGGTCCCTCACCACCAGTTCGGGCTCCTTGTCGCTCGCCACCTCGCCGACGAACCGGGCTTCCGGGTCGACGAAGTACGACGTGCCGTAGAAGTCGTTGTCGCCGTACTCCTCGACGCCGACCCGGTTGATCGCGCCGACGAAGTACTCGTTGGCGACGGCCGCCGCCGGCTGCTCCAGCTGCCAGAGGTAGCCGGACAGGCCACGCGAGGTGGCGGACGGGTTGAAGACGATCTCGGCACCCGCGAGGCCGAGCGCGCGCCAGCCCTCCGGGAAGTGGCGGTCGTAGCAGATGTAGACGCCGACCTTGCCGACGGCCGTGTCGAAGACGGGCCAGCCGGAGTTGCCCGGGCGGAAGTAGAACTTCTCCCAGAATCCCCTGACCTGGGGGATGTGGGTCTTGCGGTACTTGCCGAGGTAGGAGCCGTCCGCGTCGATCACGGCGGCGGTGTTGTAGAGGATGCCGGGCTGCTCCTCCTCGTACATCGGCAGCACCAGGACGATGCCCAGTTCCTTCGCGAGGGCCTGGAAGCGGCGGACGACGGGGCCCTCGGGGATCTGCTCGGCGTACTCGTAGAAGGCCGGGTCCTGGACCTGGCAGAAGTACGGACCGTAGAACAGCTCCTGGAAGCACAGGACTTGAGCGCCCTGCGCGGCGGCGTCGCGGACCGCCTGTTCGTGGACCTGGATCATCGATTCCTTGTCGCCCGTCCAGGCGGTCTGGAAGACGGCGGCGCGGATCACTCGGCTCATCGGGACCTCCGGTCGCTCGGTGTGCCGTGAGCCTAGGGAGGGAGAAGGGCGTCTTTGAGTTGCAGCGTGTCACGTCCGAGGGCGTGCGGCGTGCCACCGTGTCACTCTTTCGTGGACCCATGTTTCACCGCCGTTTTCCCAGGTGGTCGCGTGTTTCACCGCTGTTGCGCGTCGTGCGCGAGGAGTGCGATGTGCACCGAGGCGGCCTGCTCGAAGTCGTCGAGGTCCACCCCGAGGCGGACCTGTATGGACTCCAGCCGGCGGTAGAGGGCCGGCCGGGAGACGTGGTGGAGCTGGGCGGTGCGGGACTTGTTGCGGCCGGTGGCGAGGTAGGTGCGCAGGACCGGCAGCAGGTCCTCGTCGGTCTCGCGCAGCAGCCCGTCCAGCTCCCGCTCCGCGAACGACTGCACGTGCGGGTCGTCGCGCAGCAGCCGGACCAGGCCCCGCAGGTGGACGTCCTTCAGGCGTACGACCGGTGGCAGGTCGAGGACGCCGGAGGAGTCGGCGACGGCGTCCGCGACGTGCTGGGCCTCGCGCAGTCCGGTGGGTACGTCGTCCCAGGCGGCGCTGGGTTCGGCCGCCGCCACCACCGGGTTGTCGGGGCCGGTCTCGGTGCGCAGCCGGGTCGCGAAGTGCGCGGCGAGGGCGCCCGCGTCCTGGTCGCGGGGCAGGCTGAGCAGCACGGCGGTGGCACCGTCGGCGAGTTCGGCGACCAGCCCGGGCAGGCCCAGCAGCCGCAGGAGCCGTTCGAGGCGGGCGGGGTCACCGTCGCGGACGACCAGCGGCACGAAGGTGCGCCGGTTGACCGGCAGCCCGGCGGCGCGGGCCCGGGGCAGCAGGTGCCGGGCCGGTACGACGCCGCTGACCAGGTCGGTGAGCAGGCTCTGCGCGGCCTGCTCCTCCCAGGAGCACGCCGCGCCGCCGCCGAGCATGCGGTGCAGGACGAGGGCCTCGGCGGCGCGGTCGGCCAGCAACCGTCCGGTCGCGGGGTCGCCGCGGTAGCCACACAGCACGATCCGGCCCCAGCGCTCCCCGCGCCCGCCCAGTTCGGCCCGGATCCAGCCGTCGCCCTCCGTGCCTCCCCCAGTGCCTGAACGGCCTGGGTGGTGCCCCCACGCCTGCCGGGCGATGCGCTCCCAGTCGCGCAGCACGTCGTCCACCGCGGGCCGCTCCCCCGCCGTGCCGAGGACGCGGTGGGCGAGGTTGGTGACGACGACCGGGCAGGCGCTGTGCCGGGCGACCTCGTCGAGCAGACGTTGCAGCGGGGCGCCGGCGGTGATGAGGGCGGTGAGTTCGGTGCGGACGGCCTCGGAGAGGCTGACGGCGGCGAACTTGCGGCGCACCAGCCGCGACTGGACCTCCTCGGTCAGTTCGGCGAAGGGGAACGGACGGTGCAGGACGACCATCGGCAGACCGCACCGCTCGGCCGCCCGGCGCATCACGTCCGGCGCCGCCGGGAAGGCACGGCCGAGTCCGAGGACGACGGCGGCGGCCTCGGCGCGGTGCAGCGACCGGACGTACTCGGCCTGCTTGTCCTCGTCGCCGGCGAGCAGCACACCGGTGGTGAGGACCATCTCCCCGCCGGTGAGCATCACTCCGACGTCGGCGGCCTCGGCGACGTGCACCCAGCGCACCGGCCGGTCGAGATGGCTCGCGCCGGCCACCACCTCGGGCTCCCCGGCGAGCACCCGCTCCAGGGTGAGGACCTGCCGCACCGACAGCGCGGGTTCCAGGGAATCCAGGGTGATGGTCATGGCGCCGTATCCCTTGTTCAGTGCACTGCTACGGGATGCTCCTCAGAGCGTTCTCGAGGATCGCGGCGCCTTCCTCGGCCTCCGCGACGTTGAGCGACAGCGGCGGTGCGACGCGCAGCGAACTGGTGTTGTGCCCGCCGCCCTTGCCGATCAGCAGGCCGCCCTCGCGGGCCGCCTCCAGCACGGCCGCCGCGGTCTGCGGATCGGCCTCGTCGGTCCCGGGTTTCGTGATCTCGATGCCGATCATCAGCCCGCGTCCGCGTACCTCCCGTACGGCCGGGACCTGCGCGGCGACGGCCCGCAGCCGCTCGATGAGCAGCCCGCCGACGCGCCGGGCGTTGCCCTGGAGGTCGTGCTCCAGCAGGTAGTTGAGGTTGGCGAGGCCGGCGGCCATGGTGATCTGGGTGCCGCCGAAGGTGGAGATGCTGTTGGAGTCCAGGCAGTTCATGATCTCGGAGCGGGCGACGACGCCGCCGATGGACATGCCGTTGCCGATGCCCTTGGCGAAGGTCACGATGTCGGGCGGTCCGTTGCGTCCGTGGGCCTGCCAGCCCCAGAAGTGCTCGCCGGTGCGGCCCCAGCCGGTCTGCACCTCGTCGGCGATCCACAGGATGCCCCGCTCGTGCAGCACCTCGCGGAAGGCGGCGTACAGCCCGTCCGGCGGCGCCGTGAACCCGCCGACGCCCTGGACGGGTTCGGCGATCAGCGCGGCCGGCGCGCGGGTGTGGCCGAGCAGGTCCTTCAGGTCCTCGACGCAGGCGGCGATGTAGGCCTCGTCGCTGAGGGAGGCGAAGGGGCCGCGGGTGCGCACGCCGCCGTGGACGTACAGCGTCTGGAGCGGGGACAGCGACGTCGGCGACCAGCTGCTGTTGCCGGTGATGCCGACGGCGCTGAAGGAACGGCCGTGGTAGCTGTTGCGCATCGCGAGGATCGTGTTGCTGCGCCGGTACGCCGTGGCCAGCAGCAGGGCGGTGTCGTTGGCCTCGGTGCCGGACGTGGTGAAGAAGACGCGGGCGTCCGGGATGCCGCTCAACTGGGCGATGCGCTCGGCGAGTTCGACCATCGGGCGGTTGAGGTAGAGGGTCGAGGAGTGGATGATCCGCCCGGCCTGCTCGCTCACCGCCTTGGTGACCTCGGGCAGTGCGTGGGCCGTCATGGTGGTGAGGATGCCGCCGAAGAAGTCGAGGTACCGGTTGCCCTGGGCGTCCCAGACGTGCCGGCCCTCGCCGTGGGTGAGCTCCAGCGGCTCCTCGTAGTAGAGGGCGAGCCAGTCGGGGAGCACGGCCCGGTGGCGGCCCAGGAGGTCGTTGGTCACGGCTGCACCAGCCCTTCGTAGGCGTCGGGGCGGCGGTCGCGGTAGAAGGCCCACGTCTGCCGTACCTCTTCGATGAGGTCGAGGTCGATGTCCCGGATCACCAGCTCCTCCTCGCTGTCGCTGGCGACGTCCCCCACGAACTGCCCGCGTGGGTCGACGAAGTAGCTCGTGCCGTAGAAGTCGTTGTCGCCGTACTCCTCCTGCCCGACGCGGTTGATCGCGGCGATGTAGTACCCGTTGGCGACGGCCGCGGCGGGCTGCTCCAGCCGCCACAGGTGGGAGGACAGGCTCCGGTGGGTGGCCGAGGGGTTGTAGACCAGCTGGGCCCCTGCCAGGCCGAGCTGGCGCCAGCCCTCCGGGAAGTGGCGGTCGTAGCAGATGTACACGCCGACCTTGCCGGCGGCGGTGTCGAAGACGGGCCAGCCGAGGTTGCCGGGCTTGAAGTAGAACTTCTCTCGGAAGCCCTTGAGCTGGGGGATGTGGTGCTTGCGGTACTTGCCGAGGTAGGTGCCGTCGGCATCGATCACGGCCGCGGTGTTGTAGTAGAAGCCGGGCTGCTCCGCCTCGAACACCGGCGCGACGACGACCATGCCGGTCTCGCGCGCGAGCGCCCGCATGCGCCGTACGGTCGGGCCGTCGGGGACGGGCTCGGCCCAGCGGTAGTGCTCCGGCTCCTCGACCTGACAGAAGTAGGGGCTGTTGAAGACTTCCTGGAAACCGATGATCTTCGCGCCCCGGCGGGCCGCCTCGCGGGCGTGCTCCTCGTGTTTCGCCACCATGGACTCGGTGTCGCCGGTCCAGGTGGCCTGGACCAGGGCGGCACGTACGACGTTGGCCATGAGCTGCTCCTTCGACGCGACGTCTGCGCCTCTACGCCCGTAGAAGCGGGCCGTAGAGCCACGAACGTAAGCCTCTGGCACGGGGTTGCCAAGACCATCGTCGCCAACCCGCGGGGCATTGCGCGATTCACACTCCTGTGGGTGAGTCGCCCGGGGCGGTGTATCGCCGGTCAGGCGGCGAATCCGGCGACCCGCAGGGCGTGCACAAGGTCCCAGCGCCGCTCGTCCGACACGCCCTGGGCGGCCTCCAGCAGGAGCGGCACGAGGCGCCGCGGATCGGGCTCGGCGCTGCGGGCGGCCTCCTCGGGGGTGCGGGCCCTGACGTACGCGTCGAGCAGGACGCGCACCTCGCGGTGACGCCGCTCGGCGGTCAGACCGAGGACGGCCTGGCCGACCTCGTCCGGGGGCCGTGCGACTCCCTGCCGCAGCATCTGCCGCCCGTCCACCGCCCGCCCTGCCTCGACCAGCGCGTCGGCGGCGGCGACCAGCCGCTCGGCGGGCAGCGAGGCGGCCTCCCACAGCACCGTCTGCCAGTCGGCGTCCAGCCCTGCGCGGTGCAGCCGCTCCGCGACCAGCGGATACCGGCGGGGCTCCCACGAGGCGACCTCGGCCAGCAACGCGTGGGCCTCCCCGCTGCGACCCTCGCCGCGCAGCCGGGCCAGCAGGTCGACGGTCCGGCCGACCTCGGCCAGGTCCACGGCCCCGACCGCGCCGACCTCCCGCACCGGCCGCTCCTCCACGGCCTCCTCGGCGGCTCCGGCGAAGCGCGCACCGCGGGGCGTCCGGCCGGTGCGGGAGGTCGGCGCGGTCGGGGCCGTGGACC